>DAIOWL010001434.1:0-1699 GCA_036758545.1 Streptosporangiaceae bacterium
CAGGGCGCGCCGCAGACCGCGGGCCGGTTCGACGCCGAGGTCCGGATGTACAAGGCGCCGCCGCCCGAGGTGAGCTCCGAGCAGTTCTACGAGACCGACCCGGCCCGGGACTTCCAGCGCGGGTTCTCGATCCAGACCGTCTCGCCACTGCCCATCACCTGGGCCGAGCACGTGGCGGCGCAGGGCCACTGGGGCGGCGCCCTGCGCGAATACATGAGCGACTACGTGCACTGGGCCTGCCTGGGCGCGCTGTGCGAGTTCCTGCCGCGGCCGGACAACCGGGTCACGCTGGCCGAGGAGACGGACCAGCACGGCCTGCCGGTAGCGGAGTTCTCCTACTCCCAGGGCGACAACGACAAGGCCCAGGCCAAGGCGGCACAGGCCGTCATGGAGGACATCCTGCACGCGGCCGGCGCCGACGAGGTCATCACCATCCAGCGTTACGCCCACCTGGTCGGCGGCGCCCGGATGGCCGCAGACGAACGGAGCGGCGTCGTCGACCAGTCCTGCCGCAGCTTCGCCGTGCCGAACCTCTACATCACCGACGGCAGCGTGCTGCCCACCCAGGGCGCGGCCAACCCGGCCCTGACCATCATGGCCGTCGCCGCCCGCGCCGCCGGCCAGCTGGCCGCGGGCGCCCGATCCGGAGGCAGCTCATGAACGATCCCGCGATCGAGTCCGTGGCCGCCGAGGTCTATACCGTGCCCACCGACGCCCCCGAGGCCGACCGCACGCTCACCTGGGATTCGACCACGCTCGTACTGGCCCGGGTCCAGGCCGGCGGGGTCGGGGGCCTGGGCTGGACCTACGGGCGCAGGCCTGCGAGTCCGTGATCACCGGCATGCTGGCCGGCGTCGTGCGCGGCCGGCCGGCGCTGGACGTGCCCGGTCGCCACGAGGCCATGGTCAGGGCGGTGCGGAACGTCACCCGGCCGGGCGTGGCCGGGTACGCGATCTCCGCCGTCGACGTCGCGCTGTGGGACCTCAAGGCGAAGCTGCTCGGCCTGCCGCTGTACCGGCTGCTCGGCGCGGTGCGCGACCGCGTTCCCGTGTAGGCAGGGGCGGCTTCACCCCCTACGACGAGGGCCAGCTCCGCGATCAGCTGAGCGGCTGGGCGTCCGGGCAGGGCATTCCCCGCGTCAAGATCAAGATCGGCGAGTCCTGGGGCGCAGACCCGGCGCGCGACCTAGACCGCATGCGGCAATCCCGCGTCATCGTCGGCGGCGACGTCGAGCTGTTCGTCGACGCGAACCGCGGGTACGGCCGCAAGCAGGCCATCCGGATCATGCACGCGGCTGCCGACCTGGACGTGCGCTGGTTCGAGGAACCGGTCTCCGCGAATACGATGAACCCGAAGTCGCCAACGTCCGCGACCCGCCGTCGCGGCACTCGGTCGTCGCAGATCCTGGCCAGCAGTGTCACGATCGTGTCGAACGCTGGCTCCGGGAGCCCTTGCATCTGCCGCAGCGCGCCGGACTCCATATAGGGCCGGTAGCTCACGCTGGAATCAGCTGATGCGCCGTTCACAACCGTTCCACGCGCCAGGCCAAGGTTTTTACATCGTCCTGGCAGGTGCCGGTTCCAGGCGGCCCATTACTTGCCGCGAGTATACACTGAGTGTATTCTCTGAGGTATGAGTGTTCCGCTGACGCTTCTCGGGCTGCTCGAGCGGGAGCCGAGCCACGGCTACGACCTGAAGC
>DAIOWL010001435.1:0-1698 GCA_036758545.1 Streptosporangiaceae bacterium
CGGCGCCGACCGTGCGGCTGCTGCTACCCGCGTAGTTGCTGCTGCCCGTGCGGGCGCTGCCCGCGCGCTCGCCGGTTGCGCTGCCGCCGCTGTGAGGGCCGTTGCCCCTGCGGCGGGCATGCCCCCGCGTGGCGGGGTTCCGCTCCGATGCGGGCCTCTCCCGGGCCGGCCTCACCGGTCCAGGCGGAACGGGCGTGCCCGACGCGGCGATCTGCCGGACCACGTGATGCCCGGCCGCGACCTCGTCGCTGGCCGCGGTGACGCCCGCCGCGTCGTGCAGCCGCCGGAGCTCGCGCAGCTGACCGCGCTCCACCAGCGCGATGACCATGCCGGAGGCACCGGCCCGCGCCGTCCGGCCCGAACGGTGCAGATAGTCCTTGTGGTCGTTCGGCGGGTCGAACTGCACGACCAGGTCGACGTCGTCCACGTGGATGCCGCGGGCCGCCACGTCGGTGGCGACCAGGACGCGGGGATGCCCGGCGGCGAATGCGTCCAGGGCCCGCTGCCGCTGGTTCTGGTTGCGGTCGCCGTGGATGGCCGCGGCCTCGATCCCGGCCCGGGTCAGCTGCTTGACGAGCCGGTCCGCGCCGTGCTTAGTGCGGACGAAGAAGAGCGTCCGCCCGGGCCGGCTGGCGATTTCCGCCGCCACCGCCACCTTGTCCTGTGCCGACAGGACCAGGACCCGGTGCTCGGCGGGTCCGGAATCGGTCGAGGACGTCACCGCGTGCAGCGCGGCGTCGGCGGTGTAGCGGGTCACCAGCTGGCCGACGTTGCGGTCAAGGGTGGCGGAGAAGAGCATTCGCTGGCCGTCGGCAGGCGTCTGGTCGATGATCTGCGTGACCGCGGGCAGGAAACCCAGGTCGGCCATGTGATCGGCCTCGTCGAGCACGGAGACCTGGATGCCGGAGAGCGTGCAGGCGTGCCGCTCGAGCAGGTCGATGAGCCGACCCGGCGTCGCCACCACGATGTCGGCGTGACGCACCCGGGCGATCTGCGCGCTGATGGACACGCCTCCGTAGACCGTGGCGATGCTCACCCCGACGGCCCGGCCCAGCGGCATAAGGACGTCGGCGACCTGCTGCGCGAGTTCCCTGGTCGGGACCAGGACCAGCCCGCGAGGTGTCTTCTCCCGGCGCGGGCCAGGGTCGGCCGCCAGCCGGGTCAGCAGCGGAAGGCCGAAGGCCAGCGTCTTACCCGACCCGGTCTGGGCGCGGCCCAGCACGTCGCGGCCGGCCAGCGCGTCGGGCAGCGCCCGGGCCTGGATCGCGAACGGCTCGTTGATGTCACCCGCCGCGAGCGCCCGGACCAGCCGGGGGTCCAGGCCGAGTTCGGCGAACGTCGCGGCGGACGGCGGCGAAGCCGCGGCGGCGGCGTCCAGGGCACGATCAAGCTCAGCGTGCGGGGCGGCCTGCGGTGGCCGGGGGGTCCGAGGGGTCCGAGGGGCCCGGGCGGGGCTGCGGCGACCGGAAGACGCGCGCGGACGCCTGGACGTATGCGGCATGCGGGAAACTCCATCACTGTTCGGGGGCCGCATGCTCGACAGACGTCAACAACCACGGCGACCGGCGGGCGGCTCGCCCGCGGAGCGGCGGCGAAGATTGCCGCCTTACAGCCAAGGCTATCAGCCGGGCTGGTATTCCCTGGTCTCGTTGCGGATCGCCTCGAGCTCGGCGATCAGGTGCGAGCCGGTGACGCCGT
>DAIOWL010001436.1:0-1697 GCA_036758545.1 Streptosporangiaceae bacterium
CCGAGGGTATCAGGGTGAACTGCGTGACCCCGGGTACGGCCGACACCCCGTGGGTGGGCCGGCTGCTGGACGCCGCGCCCGACCCGGCGGCCGAACGCGCCGCGCTCAACGCGCGCCAGCCGATGGGCCGGCTGGTCAGCGCGGACGAGGTCGCCGCCGCCATCGCCTACCTGGCCAGCCCCCTGGCCGGGGCCACCACGGGCACGGCGCTGGCCGTGGACGGCGGCATGCAGGGCCTGCGGATCCGGCCCAGGCCGGCCTGATTCACAGAACGAGCGGACGGAGAGGCGAGCGCCGAATGACGAGGATCACCGGATTCGACACGTTCGACATCCGCTTCCCGACCTCGCGCACGCTGGCCGGGTCCGACGCGATGAACCCGGCGCCCGACTACTCGGCCGCCTACGTCGTCATCAGGACCGACGCGGCCGATCCCGCGCTGTCCGGGCACGGGTTCGCGTTCACCATCGGCCGCGGCAACGACGTCCAGCTCGCCGCGATCCGCCTGCTCGAGCCGTTCCTGGCCGGACAGGACCTGGACGAGGTCCTCGCCGACCTCGGCGGGCTCGGCCGGCGCCTGGTCAGCGACAGCCCGCTGCACTGGCTCGGCCCGTCCTGCGGCGTCATGCACATGGCCACCGGCGCGGTCCTCAACGCGTGCTGGGACCTGGCCGCCCGCCGCGCGGCCAAGCCGCTGTGGCTCCTGCTCGCCGAGATGAGCCCGGAGGAGATCGTCGCCCTGGTCGATTTCCGCTACCTGTCCGAGGCGCTCACCCCAGACGAGGCGCTGGCGCTGCTCGAGCGCGGCGCCGCGGGCCGGGACGGGCGGATCGCCGCGCTCCGCCGGGACGGCTACCCCGCCTACTCGACCGGGCCCGGCTGGCTCGGCTACTCCGACGAGCGGCTGGCCGCGCTGTGCGAGGAGGCCGTGGCCGAGGGCTTCGGCCAGGTCAAGATCAAGGTCGGCGCGGCGCTGGCCGACGACAAGCGCCGCTGCGCGATCGCCCGGGCGGCGGTGGGCGACGACATCGGCATCGCCATCGACGCGAACCAGGTCTGGGACGTGCCGACCGCCATCGCCTGGATCACCGAGCTCGCGCCGTTCCGGCCCGCCTGGGTGGAGGAGCCGACGGCGCCGGAGGACATCCTCGGCACGGCGGCCATCCGCCGGGCGGTGCGGCCGGTCCGGGTGGCCACCGGCGAGCACGTCGCCAACCCGGTCATGTTCAAGCAGCTGCTGCAGGCCGGCGCCATCGACATCATGCAGATCGACGCCTGCCGCGTGGCCGGGGTCAACGAGAACATCGCCAACCTGCTGCTGGCCGCGAAGTTCGGCGTGCCGGTCTGCCCGCACGCCGGCGGTGTCGGCCTGTGCGAGATCGTCCAGCACCTGTCGATGTTCGACTTCGCCGCGCTGTCCGGCACCACGCAGGGGCGCCAGCTGGAGTGGATCGACCACCTGCACGAGCACTTCGCCGCGCCCGCCACGGTGACCGGTGGCCGCTACCGCGCGCCGCGGGCGCCGGGCGCGTCCACCGAGATCCGGCCGGAATCGCTGGCGGAGTACTGCTACCCGTCCGGCCCGGCCTGGCGCGGCGGGATGCCGTGACCGTGGACCCGGCCCCCTTTCATACCGGGCCCCCTGGTGTTCGGCGGGGCGCCCATCGGCGGGCTCTACGCGCCGGTCAGCGACGAGG
>DAIOWL010001437.1:0-1695 GCA_036758545.1 Streptosporangiaceae bacterium
TTCTGTGCCGCTCGGCCGCGGCAAACTCGCCATCGCCAGGGAACGCATACTCGGCAGGGAGAGTGTGGATAGTGCTTCCGGCCCGGCTTCCCCGGTTTGACCGGGTACGGGCGTAGGGTCGGGGGCCTGGGTCCCGGCCTGACCTCCGATTCGGCTGACGCCGTCCGGGCTGTCCTGCGAGACGATCTGTCGGCCGGGCCCAGGTATTAGGCACCCACCGGCGGTGCCGGTCTGATCTGCCCAGCCTGTGCAAGAGACCGGGGCTCACAGGTCCGACGGCCAGCGGGTGCGTGCCACCCCTCAACCTGAGAAAGGGATGGCAGTGACCATCGTAGAAGAAGCACGCCCCGTTACCTGTCGCACCGCAGTTACCGGCGGCGTGGACACCCACGCAGATACCCATGTCGCCGCCGCGCTCGATCCCGTCGGCGGGCTGCTCGGCGTCCGGGAGTTCCCGGCCACCGCGGCTGGCTACGCCGGCCTGCTGGGCTGGCTGGGCGGATTCGGGACCGTTGCCCTGGTCGGCATCGAGGGGACCGGCAGCTACGGCGCCGGACTGGCCCGCCATATCACCGCAGCTGGCATCCGGGTGGTCGAGGTGGACCGCTCGGACCGGCAGGACCGGCGCCGGCAGGGTAAGTCCGATCCGCTGGATGCGGTCAGCGCGGCGCGGGCGGCGCAGTCCGGCCGGGCCCGCGGCGCACCGAAAGGCCGGGACGGTGCCGTGGAGGCGATCCGGGCGCTGATGGTCGCCCGGCGCAGCGCCGCAGGAGAGCGCACCCGGACGATCAACCAGGCCAGGGCCCTGATCCTGACCGGCCCCGATGACCTGCGAGCCCGGTTCACCCGGCACACGCCGGCTGCCCTGGTCACCGGGCTCGCGTCCCTGCGGCCCCGGCCCGGCGACGTCGCCGGCCACGCCGTCCGCGTCGCGCTGCGGGAGCTGGGGCGGCGCGCGCAGTTCCTGGACGGCCAGCTCGAGCGCCTGGACGAGCTCATCGTCCCGCTGGTGACCGCCCATGCCCCGGGCCTGCTCACCGTGTACGGGCTCGGCCCGCGTACTGCGGCGCTGCTGCTCATCGCGGCCGGGGATCACCCCGGGCGGCTGCGCAGCGAGGCGGCCTGGGCGCACCTGTGCGGTGTCGCCCCGATCCCCGCGTCGTCGGGGAAAGTCACCCGCCACCGGCTCAATCCCGGCGGCGACCGCCAGGCCAATCATGCCCTGTGGCGGATCGTGTTCACCCGGCTGGGCTCTGACCCGGCCACCCGCGCCTACGCCGAGCGCCGCACCGCCGAAGGGAAATCCAAGGCGGAGATCATCCGCTGCCTGAAGCGTTATGTCGCCCGCGAGGTCTACCGCCACCTCCGCCCGGCCGCCGGCTAGCGCCCAAGCTCCGGGGACGGCCTGACCCGATATTCGGCTGCCGCGAACCTGCTGGCCTTCGAACGATTCGTCGGCCGTCCCCGGCCCCACCTGACCTGCTGGGCGTGACCTAATAAGAGCTTGCGCGCTCCACCTGGAGCGGCCCATCCCTGTCTTGTCCGCAAACCAGCAATACCCCGATCGGAACACCATCGTGCAACCCCAGAACGGCGGCTACCGGAATGTCATCCGATCCCCTTGACAAACATAAGAGCATCGATCCGGAGCATTTCTCGGGTGGCTTGCATGCCCGGCTGCTCGCTGCTTGGTGG
>DAIOWL010001438.1:0-1688 GCA_036758545.1 Streptosporangiaceae bacterium
TCGGGCCAGCTCTGCACCATCCAGGCCATGTCGAGCTTGGGATCACCGACGGTGCCCATCTCCCAGTCCACGATCGCGGCCAGCCGGGCCGGGCCGCCGTGCCGGAACATCACGTTGGCGAGCTGGTAATCGCCGTGCATGAGGCCCGGGATGTAGTCGAGCGGGCGATGAGCCCGGAGCCAGCCGGCCGCCACGTCGAAGCCGGGGAGTTCGCGGCCCTTGATCCGCTCGAGGAAGGTGGTCCACCGGTCGACCTGGCGTTCGTGGAAGCCATCGGGCCGCCCCAGGTCGTGCAGGCCCCTCGCCCGCCAGTCCACCGCCGACAGCCGCGCGATGCCCTCCGCCATCTGGTAGGCGAGCGCCTGCCTGGCCGCTAGATCGGCGTCGAACGGCGCGGGCCAGCCGGGCTGGCTCATTGGTGACCAGCCGTCGACGAAGCCCATCAGGTAGAACGCCCGGCCCAGCACCGAAGGGTCGGCGCACACGGCCACGGCCTCGGCGTGGGGCACGTCGGTGCCGGTCAGGGCCTCGATGATGCGCCACTCCCGGCGGATGCCCTCGTCCCGTCCGGCGGGCGCCGACGGCGGCGGGATCCGCATCGCGCAGCGCAGCTCGCCCCGGCTGATCTCATAGATCTCGTTCTGCGTACCGCCGGACAGCAAGCGGTGCTCGATGGGCTCGCCCTGGCCGGGCAGGCCCTGGTCGTCCATCCACCGCCCGAGACGCTGGAGGTCGATCACTGATTCCCTGCCTCGTGCTCCAGGTACTCAGAGCCGGTCCCGAAGCCTCGCGCCATCATGCCTCCTCGTCGGCTGCGGCCGCCGCTTTGATTCTCCCGGCGCCTCACCCGGTACGGAAACACATCACGACGATGTTTCGGCCCGGGACATGGCACGATCGGCTCGTGACCTCCTTCGCAGCACTGCACGACCTGACCGGCAAGGTGGCCGTCGTCACCGGGGGATCGCGCGGCATCGGCCGGGCCATCGTCCAGACGCTGGCCGAGGCGGGCGCCGACGTGGTGATCGCCTCCCGCAAGCTCGACGCGTGCGAGGCAGCGGCCGAGCAGGTCAGGACCTCGACCGGGCGCCAGGCGGTGGCCATCGCCTGTCACGTGGGCCGGTGGGGCGACTGTGACCGGCTCATCGCCGAGACCCTGGCGCGGGCGGGCAGGCTGGACGTGCTCGTGAACAACGCTGGCATGTCGCCGCTGTACCCGAGCCTCGACGCGGTGAGCGAGGAACTGTTCGACAAGACCCTGGCCGTCAACCTGAAGGGCCCGTTCCGGCTGGCGGTGCTGGCCGCCACGCACATGGCCGCGGGGAAGGGGGATGGGGAGGTGGGTGGGGGCTCGATCATCAATATCGGCACTACCGCGTCCCTGACGGCCAGCGTGGGAGAACTCCCGTACGCATGCGCGAAGGCGGGCCTCAACGCGCTCACCGTGGGACTGGCCGAGGCCTTCGCCCCCACGGTGCGGGTCAACGCCATCCTGCCTGGTCCGTTCCGCACCGACATCAGCAGAGGATGGGCGCCGCCCGAGGGCGCCGAGGTCCCGTTCGTGCCGCTGGGACGGATGGGAGATCCGGCCGAGCTGGCGCCGCTGGCGCTGCACCTGGCCAGCGCGGCGTCGAGCTACACCACCGGCGCGATCATCCGGGTCGACGGCGGCATCACCCGCAAGGTCT
>DAIOWL010001439.1:0-1688 GCA_036758545.1 Streptosporangiaceae bacterium
CCGGCTGCCTCAGCCCTCCTGGGCCCCTGGGCCCGGAGGAACGGCAACCGGGCCGAACCATCCGGCGCACCCACGGCTTCCTTTCCCTGCGACCGTGCCCCGTCGTGTGCTGCCCCGCTGGGATTGCCTTCCGCCATCAGCGGTCCTGATGACTTATTTCTCAGCTTCGGCCACGCCATCCGGTATCACCCACCACCTCAGCGTAACTGCCATAGGACTCAGCGCATAAGCACCGTCACCAAGACGATTGTGCCCTGCCCCGACTGTTTTTATAGCTGGACATTCAGCCTGATAACACGCCAAACGCCTGGGCTTTATGTGGTCTACGATCCCTACCATGGCCCAGATTCACGAGCTAACCATGATCGAGCTGGCTGCGGCGATCCGCGCGGGCGAGCTCTCGCCGGTCGCCGTTACCGATCATTATCTGCGCCGCACGACCGAACTCAACGACCAGGTCGGCGCGTTTTACACGATCACCCCCGAATTCGCCGCCGACCAGGCCCGGGAGGCGGAGAAGGCGGTCGCCGCGGCGGACGATGTGGCGGAGCTGCCGCCGCTGACCGGTGTGCCCATCCCGATCAAGGACCTGAACATGGTGGCGGGGGTGCGGCAGACCCTGGGCTCGAAGGCGTTCGAGGCCAACGTGCCCGACACCGACGACTACGTGGTGGTCAACATCAAGCAGGCCGGCGCGGTCATCACCGGCAAGACCGCCACTCCCGAGTTCGGGCTGCCCTGCTACACCGAGACAGCGGTGGGGCCGCCGGCCCGTACGCCGTGGGATCTGTCCAGGTCGGCGGGCGGGTCGAGCGGCGGCGCGGCCGCCGCGGTGGCGGCAGGCCTGGCCCCGGCCGCCCAGGGCAGCGACGGCGGCGGCTCCATCCGCATCCCGTCCAGCGTGTGCGGCCTGTTCGGGATCAAGCCGACCCGCGGCCGCGTCTCCGAGGGCCCGCTCGTGCCCGACCTGTACGGTCTGGGGGTCAACGGCCCGCTCGCGCGCACGGTCGCGGACGCGGCGCTGCTGCTCGACGTGATGGCGGGCAACTTCCCCGGCGACATGTACACCCAGCCGCCGCTCCCGGCGGGCGAGACGTTCCTCGGCTACGCCAGCCGCGAGCCGGGCCGGCTCCGGATCGGCCGGACGCTGCAGAACCCGGTCGACGGCGCCGAGGTCCACCCGGACTGCGTGGCGGCCTACGAGGAGGCCAGCGCCCTGCTGGCCAGCCTGGGGCACGAGGTCGAGGACATCGGCATGCCGCTCGGCCCGGACGTGGTGCCGTTCTTCGAGACCCTCTGGTACGCCTACGCCACGCTGGCCCCGCTCGCCCCGGAGCAGGAGGACATGCTCCTCCCGCTGACCCGCTACCTGCGCGGCCGGGGCCAGGCCGTCCGCGCTCCGGAGCTCTTCTTCGCCCAGGGCTATCTGCAGGTGATGACCAGGGCCGCGCTCGCCACGCTGAACGCCTTCGACGCCGTCCTTACCCCCACCCTGGCCATGCCCCCGAGGCCCGTCGGCTGGTTCGACGAGGTGGAGCCGGCGCAGAACTTCGAGCGCCAGAAGCTGTTCACCCCGTTCACCGCGCTCTACAACGTGTCCGGCCAGCCCGCCGTCAACGTGCCGCTGCACTGGAGCGACGACGGCCTGCCGATCGGCGTGATGCTGGCCGGCCGGATGGGGGACGAGG
>DAIOWL010001440.1:0-1685 GCA_036758545.1 Streptosporangiaceae bacterium
TGACGGCGTGCTCATCCAGACCGTGTAGTGGATCAGCCAGGTCCGGGTCGGGGGCGCGGTCAGGTTGTGCGCCTCCTGCGTGGTCAGCAGGTCGACGACTTGTCTCGGTGTCCCGGGGAGTTCATCTTTGCTCTCGGCCAGCAGCACGGGGCGGCGGCCGGTCTTCTCGATGCCCTGGACGACTGTACTGAGCGCATTGGGGTGGCTGAGGATCGCGGTGGGGGTGTTGCACATGCCGCGGACGACCTGGGCAAACCGGTCGGCGGTGAGCTGGTCGAGGATGACCACCGAGGCGCCCGGGGGGATGCTCAGGCACAGCTTGGCGATCGCGGTGAGCTCGCCGGTGCCGATCTTGCGGAACGCCATGCCGTGCGCGTCGACGCCATTGGTTTTCGTGACGCTGATGTCGAGGGTGGTCAGCGCGGTCGGGATGAGCAGCGAGGCCGCGCAGCAGGAGGCGATCGTGATCGCGGTGGCCCGGGTCCGGCCCAATTGGGCGGCCTGCCCCTTGAGCCAGGCGGCGGCCCAGATGCCGCCGAGGATCAGGCCGGGCAGCACGAACGGCACCAGGCGGCGGCTCGCCCACGGCTGATCCGGGGCCACCGCGGGCCGGTAGAGCACGGTGACGACGGCCCAGATCGCCATCATCAGCGGCAGCGCCCAGACACGGGCGGCCGCTGTGGGGTCTTTCCAGGTCAGGAGGGCCCTGGTCGTTCTCTTCGCGAGAACGGCGAGGCCGAACGCGCCGAGCAGCACGGCGGGGACGCCGAGGTACCAGATGACCCAGTACAGGCTGTCCTCGTAGTACTGGCGGTGCCCGTTGACGGGGAGGCCGGCCAGCCTCTGGAGTTCGGCCACGTAGGCGATCGAGGTCGGGTTGGTCTCCCCCGCGACGGTCTGGACGAGGGGCCTGACCGCGAAGCCGACGAAGATTATTGCTGTGAGCGCGGCGGCTACGGCGGGCAGGTAGCGGGCTGTCCTGGTTTCCAGGAGCCGTCTGGCGGTGCTGCGCGCTTTCTGGCTGGCGGTGATGGCGATGCCTGCCGCCGTGGCCACGACGGTTATTGCGACGATGTAGCCGAGGGGGCGCAGCGACGGCGCCTCCAGGTCCAGGTAGGGACGGGACTTCAGGTAGCCGTCGGCCAGGCCGTAGCCGACCCCGATGATCAGGGCCACGCCGAACGGGACGGCCTGGCGGCGGCGCGCGGCCAGCAGCACGCCGAGGAACGGGACGGCCGGGAGGATGTCGCTCAGCCCGTCGATGCGGACCAGGATGGTGAGCCCGAGCGCGAGCCCGGCCAGCGCGGCCAGCACCTTGTCCTGGCCGGGCCAGTCTGGTTTTTTACCAGTGTTCCTGTTGATGATCAGCGAGTCGGCCAGCAGGGACAGGCCGCCGAACAGCAGCACCTGGGCCAGCGGCTCGCTGAACGAGCCGCGGCTGGTGTACTGCTCGGGCAGGCTCAGCGCCAGCACGGCCGCGGCGGCCGGCGCCCAGCCGGGTCCGGCCAGCCGCCCGGCCAGGCCGCCGAACGAGAGCACCGCGCACCCGCCGACCACGGGCGTGACGAGGAGGGCACCGCTGATGCCGTGGAGCCAGATCCCCGCGGCGAGTACGAGCGGGGCCCCCGTCATGAACTGGGGCACGATGCCGGTACCGCGCGGGTAGTAGTTGGAGCTGGCGAAGC
>DAIOWL010001441.1:0-1685 GCA_036758545.1 Streptosporangiaceae bacterium
CTCGTCACGCTGCGTGGTCGCCTTATGGCCCGCGCGACGCACGTGAACCGCCGTTCGGTGCGGTTCCCGTGTTCGGCGGTTGTCCGGTGCTCGCCCTCGGAACATATATTCTGTCGCGTCAACGAGCCAGTCGACGTGACCGCTGAGGCGGATTGGCGGTGCTGGGCCGGCCAGTTCAGCACGTCACGTGCAAGACGGCGTTGGTGTCCTTAGTGGTCACGGTCAGCACGCCGATGGCCTCAGCTGTGGGCAGGACGACAAGGTCAACCTTGCGACGTCGGGCCTCTTGCTCGACCTGCTTCATCACCGGCAACGCGCCGTCGGCACCGGTGCCAATCACAAGTCGGCCACATCGCCACGGGATGTCCTCCGCGGTCGAGAGCGGGGTGTGCCCGTACGCGCCGCGGAACCTCTTGGACGCGGCCTTCTTGCGTTTGCGGATCTTTCCGCGGTCGATGATCAGGTCGTGATCGTAGGTCACGCCGTCGACGCGTACAGAACCGAACGAGAACCCGGTGAATCGCACGCTGATGCTCCTTGCCTGCATGGGGATCGTATGCCGGTACCAGCGACCGGTCCAGATCCATCTGACCGCGCAGTGGCTGCCTGGTGGCGGCCGCCTAGACTCGTCGCCTTTACCGCGTCCCCTGACGACGTCGTAGGCCCAGGTGGGTGACCCCCGGTGCGTCCACGACACGTGTGTACCTCAGGGTCAAGGAGCCAGATCCTACCTCCGGGAAGCATCGGGATCAGCAGGTGGGGCGTGCGCGAGGTGGCTGATGAACCAGTCGCGGGCCAGCCCGGCGGCGGTGTCGAGGGTGCCCGGCTCCTCGAACAGGTGGGTGGCGCCGGGCACCACAGCCAGGTCGTTCTCGCACCGCAGCTCCCCCTGGGCCCGGCGGTTGAGGTCCAGCACCACCTCGTCGTGCCCGCCGACGATGAGCAGTGTCGGTGCGGTCACGGCCGTGAGACGGGGGCGGGCAAGGTCGGGGCGGCCGCCGCGGGACACCACGGCCGCGATGCCAGCACCGGGCTCGGCCGCCGCCCACAGCGCCGCCGCGGCACCGGTGCTGGCACCGAAGTAGCCGATAGCGGCCCGGGCCGCGCGCGGCTGGGCGCGCAGCCATCCGGTCACCTCGGCCAGGCGGCGGGCGAGCAGGCCGATGTCGAACACGTTGGCCCGGTCGCGTTCCTCCTCCGGGGTGAGCAGGTCGAACAGCAGCGTGCCCAGCCCGGCATCGTTCAGGATGCCGGCGACATGCCGGTTGCGAGGGCTGTGCCTGCTGCTGCCGCTGCCGTGCGCGAAAACCACGATCCCCCGGGGGTTCTCCGGCACGGCCAGGGAGCCGGCAAGCCGGACGGCGCCGGCGCTGGGCTCGACGTCCTCGCTCCGGGCCGGCGGGTCAGCGGCGGGCGCGGCGGGCTCGGTGCCGGCTCGTGCCGGGGCCTGCGGCGCGGCTGCGCGCTCCAGGCAGGTGATGACCTCGTCGTCGGCCACCTGGGGGAACCTGGCGTAGAACTGGCCGATGGCGAAGAATCCTCCAGGCATGTCGACGCAGACCAGCTCGTCGGCATCCTCGCCGATCCTGGCCTCCCAGCCGGGCGGCGCGACGGGCACGGCGAGCACCACCCGCGCCGCCCCCAGCGCCCGGGCGATCTGGCAGGCGGCCCGGGCCGTGGATCCG
>DAIOWL010001442.1:0-1681 GCA_036758545.1 Streptosporangiaceae bacterium
GGTCGGGCGCGGGTGAGGCCGAACGCATCGAGCTGCTGAAAAAGCACCGCGAGGAAGTGCGCCGGGCCCTCGCCAGCCAGCGCGAATGCCTGAAGCTGCTTGACGCGAAGATCGACTACTACGCGGACTGCCTGGCCCTCGCGCCGCACGCCAGCGCACTCTAAGACACACGCACTCGAGACTTCCCAAAGGAGCACGAGCAACATGCGCACCACCACACTCGGCCAGTTGACCGTGTCCGCCCAGGGCCTGGGCTGCATGGGGATGAGCGAGTGGTACGGCGCCACCGACTGGGACGAGTCGATCGCGACCATCCACCGCGCCCTGGACCTGGGCGTGACGTTCATCGACACGGCGGATATCTACGGCGCCGGCCACAACGAGGTGCTGGTCGGCCGCGGCATCGCGGGCCGCCGCGACGAGGTGCAGCTGGCCACGAAGTTCGGCATCGACCGGTCCGGCGGCGACGCCCACCGGATCATCCGCGGCGAGCACGACTACGTGAAGCGGGCCTGCGAGTCCTCGCTGACCAGGCTCGGCGTGGACCACATCGACCTTTATTACCTGCACCGCCCGCCGCAGACGGCCGAGATCGAGGAGACCGTCGGTGCGATGGCCGAGCTGGTCGCCGAGGGCAAGGTCCGCTACCTGGGCCTGTCCGAGGTCAACAACGAGCTGCTGCGCCGGGCCCACGCGGTTCACCCGATTACCGCGGTGCAGAGCGAGTACTCGCTGTGGACCCGCGACGTGGAGACCGACGCCATCGACGCCATGCGCGAGCTCGGCGTCGGCTTCGTGCCCTACTCGCCGCTCGGCCGCGGCTTCCTCACCGCCACCGTCGACCTGAGCGCGCTGGACGAGCGCGACTTCCGCCGCCGCAACCCGCGATTCAGTGGCGAGGCGGGGCAGAAGAACCTGGCCATCGTGGACGCGGTCCGCGAGGTGGCCGACGCCAAGGGCGTCGCCCCCGCGCAGGTCGCGCTGGCCTGGGTGTACGCCCAGCAGGAGCGCCTCGGCGTCAACCTCGCGCCCATCCCGGGCACGAAGCGCGTCAAGTGGCTTGAGCAGAACGTAGCCGCCCTGGAGGTCACGCTCACCCCCGGCGAGCTAACCCTCCTGGACCCGCTGGCCGCCCAGGTGGTCGGCAACCGCTACTAGGCCATCTACCGGGCCCGTTTACTGGGCCGTGCGGGCTGGCGGCCTGCCTCGGAAGGCGAACTAGGGAGTTTCTCTAGGGTTTTTGCTCTCGGTGTGACCGAAAGTGGAGCTATCCACTGAGGAACCACCGAGAATCGGAGATCCCGAGATGAGCACCCAGTCCTACGCCCCCGACCGGCAGGCCACCAGCCCGCAGGCCAGCGGCCAGCAGATCACCAGCCAGAAGGCCGCCGGCCCGTCCTGGTTCCAGGTCTGGGCCACGGTCATCGGCACCGCGGTGCTGGCGGGTCTGGTCGTGCTGGCCGTGGGCCTATGGCACGGGCAGCCCACCCCTACCCCCGCCACCACCAGCACGCCGACCTCGACGTCGGCCCCGGCGCAGCCCGCCGCCAACCCCGCCGTGCCGAGCCGTCCGAACGTCAACCCCGCCGTGCCCACCGGACCGAGCGCCAACCCCGCGGTGCCGAGCCACCCGACGGTCAACCCCGCCGTGCCCGCCGCGCCAGCAGGGGCCCAGGTCCCC
>DAIOWL010001443.1:0-1680 GCA_036758545.1 Streptosporangiaceae bacterium
ATGGCGCGGCGCCCGGACGCGGCGCCGGGCAGGTCGTCCCGTACCTGGAGGCCGGACTGACCTGGTGGATCGAGGCGCTGGGCTGGTGGCGCGGCGGCCCGCAGGACGCGATGAACCGGGTCCGTCAGGGGCCGCCAGCGCTGACCCGTCACCATGGCAGGTCGGTCTGATTACGCCGGCGTGACGCCGGGAATCAGCGGGCCGGCGGCTGACTGCGCTGGCCGCGGGGCTCTGGCCAGCGTGATGATGGACGTGACGTGCAGGGCGAGCAGCAGCGGTACGGTGACTGTCGGCACCAGGGCGAGCGGGAGCTCGCTGATCGGGGCGGCGGACGGCGTGACGTTGAGCAGCTGGTATCCGGTGAGGGCGCCCAGGGTCCCGGCCACCATCAGATCGGTGATGCCGAACGCGTTGAACCACAGAGCGGCCCGGCGGCCGGTGCCCTGCGCGAGCTTGAGCGCGGCCAGCGGCGCGGCGATGCCGGCGGCGATGTCGCCCAGGCCTGCCGGCAGCGCGAACAGCGCGGGGAGATGACCGAAGGCCAAGTAGAGCAGGAAGAACACCCCGGCGACCCGGAACGAGTGCGGGCTCAGCAGGCGGCTGGGCATGCCCGGGGCCGCCAGGGCACGCGCCGCCACCGGGATCCGGCTGAGCGCCAGCAGCACGGCCAGGAATCCAGCTGCCGCGACGGGCATCCACGGCACCTGGCTGAGCCGCGTGTCGTACCAGCCGTGGCCCGCGAATGCCGCGCTGGCCGCGAGCCAGCCGCCGAGCAGGACGGCCGTGGCCCCGGTGAGCAGCGCTGCGTGCCTTCGGCCCAGGCCGGCGCGCATGGCACCGCCGTAGAGCGCGACGCAGGTCGCAACCGCGATCGCGCTGGTCCCGGCGATGATGAGCGCCCACAAGTAGGCGGGCGGGTCGTACATGGCGTCCTCCGTAGCAACTAGGTAGTTCTTAGATAGTATCTTTTAGCTAATATCTAGCAACTAGTATTATGAGGAGCATGACCCGGAACGTCCGCACCTACGGCCACGTCTGCGCGGTCGCGCGCGCCCTGGAACGCGTGGGCGAGCGGTGGAATCTCCTCGTGATCCGCGACCTGATCACCGGCCCGAAGAGGTTCACTGACCTGATGGACCGCCTCGGTGGGATCACTCCCAAGACGCTCAGCCAGCGCCTGAGCGAGCTCGAAGACGCCGGGATCGTCATCGCCGACCGCGAGCCGGGCCGACGGGAGGTCTGGTACCGCCTGACCCCGGCCGGAGCCGACCTCGGACCGGTCATCGGCATGCTCAACTGGTGGGGACTACGGCACGCCTGGCGCTGGCCCCAGGCCGGCGAGCCGCTGCACGCCGAGCACCTGCTCCGCTCCGCCATTCAGGCCATCGACCTCGCCGCCGACGACCACGAGCCAGCCCGCTGGCACTTCTGCCTCGACGGGACGGACTACCTAGCCGAAAGCGACGGCGCCCAGTGGTCGGTCACCGCCAGCCCACCGCCGGCACCGGCCGACGTCACGATCACCGCGACCACCCAGTCCCTGGCTGCCCTCATCTTCACCGGGTCGGACGTCGGCGTCGACATCACCGGCGAAACCGGTCCAGCCGAACGATTCCGGCAGCTGATCGGCACCATGGCCGCTGTCGTACAGCCCGTCTAGTCCGAATCACCGGATGGTTC
>DAIOWL010001444.1:0-1677 GCA_036758545.1 Streptosporangiaceae bacterium
GTCATGACCCTTCCATCCTGCCGCAGAGCCAACGATGGCTGATCGCCCGTTTGGTTTTGGCATGCCCGATAAGCCCGAAGACAGGGGCGGCGGGTCCGGCGGCCCGGGCGGCGGCGGGCCCGGCGATCCCGGCGGCGGTGTCCCCGGCGGCGGGGCCATGGGGCCGTTCGGCGCGATGGGCGACCCGCAGCAGTTCGCCGACGCGCTGCGCCAGTTCGCCGACATGCTGTCCTACCGCGGCGGCCCGGTCAACTGGGACCTGGCCAAGAACGTGGCCAGGCACGCGATCGTGGCGGCGGGCGACCCGAGCGTGCTCGACGCGCAGCGCCGGGAGATCACCGAGGCGGTCCGGCTGGCCGACCTGTGGCTGGACGAGGCCGCGGAGTTCCCCTCGGGCATCCGCAAGATCGAGGCCTGGAGCCGGTCGGAGTGGCTGGAGGCGACCTTCCCGGTCTGGGCGAAGCTGTGCGACCCGATCGCGGCCAAGGGCGTCGAGGCGATGAGCGGGATGTTCAGCGCCGACCCGGCGCAGCTCGGCGAGGACATTCCCGAGGAGATGCGGCAGGCGCTCGGTGCCCTCGGCGGCCCGGGCGGCCTGGGCGGGCTCGGGGCCATGATGCGCCAGCTGGGCGGGGCGATGATCGGCAGCCAGACCGGGACCGCGGTCGGCGAGCTGGCCCGCGAGGTGATCGGCTCGGCCGACATCGGGCTGCCGCTCGGGCCGGAAGGCACGGCCGCGCTGCTGCCGGCGGGAGTGGCCGAGTTCGGCCGCGGGCTGTCCGTCGACGCCGGCGAGGTCCGGCTCTTCCTCGCCCTGCGCGAGGCCGCGCACCAGCGCCTGTTCGCGCACGTGCCGTGGCTGCGCGCGCACCTGCTCGGCGCGGTCGAGCAGTACGCCAGCGGCATCTCCGTCGACATGGCGCGCCTGCAGGAGGCCATGCCCGACGTCGACATCACCAACCCCGAGGCGATCAGCGAGGCGTTGTCCGGCGAGGGACTGTTCCGGCCAGAAGACACGCCCGCCCAGAAGGCCGCGCTGACCCGGCTGGAGACCGCGCTGGCACTGGTGGAGGGGTGGGTCGCGACCGTGGTCAGTGCGGCCGCGACTGAGCGCCTGACGCACGCTGACGCCCTGGCCGAGGCGATCAGGCGGCGCCGGGCCACCGGCGGTCCCGCGGAGCGGACGTTCGCCACGCTGGTCGGCCTGGAACTGCGTCCGCGTCGGCTGCGCGAGGCGACGGCCATCTGGCAAGGCCTCACTGAGGCGCGCGGGATCGACGGCCGAGACGCGCTGTGGGCGCACCCGGACCTGCTGCCTACCGCCGACGACCTGGAGAACCCGGACGCGTTCGTGCGCGGTCAGCCCGAATTCGATATCTCGGACCTGGAGAACCCGGAGTCCGGTCCGGAGAACAAGGGCCCGACCAGCCAGGACGAGGACGACTGACGCCGGGATTATTACTCCGCGAAACCGCCTGCCCACTCTATGATCAGCTAAATCCGCCGTGCGCTAACTTCACGGAAATCAAGACCGCAAAAGGCGCCAAGCGGTCGCGATCATAGAAATAATCCTTCCCGGATTTGCCGGCTCCGCCCTTCGCCCGCCGTGCATCAAATACCGTGAAAAGGTATGCCTGACCGGGCCGGGGCCGCATGATGGTAAGCCACACAGGGCAG
>DAIOWL010001445.1:0-1671 GCA_036758545.1 Streptosporangiaceae bacterium
GGTGGGGCGCCAGGGGGTCGAACCCTGAACCAATGGGTTAAAAGCCCACTGCTCTGCCATTGAGCTAACGCCCCGCGGCGCCGAACGAGCCGACGCCAGCTAGACGCTGGCTGTGCCGGCGTCTAGAGACGAAGCGTACCGACTTCGCGGCCCGGTCGCTCCCTGAGATTAGCGGTATGCCGAGATCCCGGTGAGGGCCTGGCCGATCGCCAGCGTGTGGATCTCCTCGGTGCCCTCGTAGGTCAGCACGGCCTCCAGGTTGTTGGCGTGCCGGATCGGCGGGTATTCCAGCGTCACGCCGCTGGCTCCGAGCACCGTCCGGGCCTGCCTGGCGATGTCGAGCGCCGACCGCACGTTGGTCATCTTGGCCACGCTGACCTGCACCGGGCTGACCGAACCGGCTTCCTTGAGCCGCCCGAGGTGCAGCGCGAGCAGCTGCGAGCGGTACAGGTCCGCCGCCATCCAGCTGAGTTTGGCCTGGGTCAGCTGGAAGGACGCGATGGGCTTGCCGAACTGCTCCCGGGTCTTGGCGTACTCGATCGCGCTCTCCAGGCAGGCCCGGGCCGCCCCCGTGACTCCCCACGCGATGCCGAACCTGGCTTCGGTCAGGCACGACAGCGGTCCCTTGAGCCCGGTGACGCCGGGAAGGACGGCGCCGGCCGGGAGCCGGACACCATCCAGGTGAAGTTCGGAGGTGATGGAGGCGCGCAGCGATAGTTTCTTGTGGATGTCCCTGGCGGTGAAGCCGGCGGTGCCGCGCGGGACCAGGAAGCCTCGGATGCCGTCCTCGGTCCCGGCCCAGACCACGGCGATGTCGGCGATGCTGCCGTTGGTGATCCACATCTTGGTGCCGGAAAGAACCCAGTCGGAGCCGTCCTTCCGGGCGAAGGTCCGCATGCTGCCCGGGTCGGAACCGTGATCGGGCTCGGTGAGGCCGAAGCATCCGACCGCTTCCCCGGCCGCCATCCGGGGCAGCCACTCGTTTTTCTGTTCCTCCGACCCGTAGCGCCAGATCGGGTACATGGACAGCGAGCCCTGGACCGACGCGGCGCTGCGCAGGCCGGAGTCGCAGGCCTCGAGTTCCCGGCACGCGACGCCGTAGGCGATGGCCCCGGCCCCGGCGCAGCCGTAGCCGGCCAGGTGCATGCCGAGCACCCCCAGCTTGCCGAGCTCCGGCATGATGTCCCGGGGCAGCGTGCCCTCCTCGAACCAGTCCTCGACGTGCGGCAGCACCCGGTCGCGGGCGAAGGCGCGCACGGTGTCACGGATGAGCCGCTCCTCGTCGGTCAGCTCGTCGTCGATCTGCAGCAGGTCCGTGTTCGGCGCGCCTGCGGACATGGCCGCTCCTCTCGTCTGGCTCAAGTTCAGGGTATTAACCGGGATCTTCCTGATGTCAGTCCGCCCCCGCAGTGGGCATGATCGAGCTATGACTGAGCCAAACATCAACCCAAGCAAGCGCCTGTCCCGGACGCGCGAGGGGCGTGTCGTCGCCGGAGTCTGCGCCGGCATAGCGGCCTACCTCGGCATCGACCCGACCCTGGTCCGCCTGGCGTTCGCCGTGTTCACGATCTTCGGCGGGGCCGGCATCCTGATCTACCTGATCGCCTGGATCGTGATCCCGGAAGAGGGCGGCGACGGCAGCTCCATCGCGGAGAGCTTCGTCAGCAAGCG
>DAIOWL010001446.1:0-1671 GCA_036758545.1 Streptosporangiaceae bacterium
CCGGCAGGTTGGTGAAGACGGTGAAGGCGTCCGGGCTGAACTGGGCGGGCGTGAAAGTGATCGCGGGGTCCGGGGAGCCGGCGGGCTGCCAGGTCCAGCGGGCCGGGCCGCTGCGCTGGAGAATGAACACGTCGATGGGGCCGAACGCGGTGCGGGCGGACGCGGCGGCGAACGCGGCCGGGTCGGTGACGCGGGAAAGCTCCCGCAGGGCAGCGTATCTGGCGGGCCAGTCGGTATTGGTGCCTGCCGCGCCCATGGAGACGGGGATATAGCCGGGCCAGTTCGCGTAGGCGAACAGTTCCTCTGAGGTGGTCAGGGTGACCGGTGCGGCGCTCGCCCCGAGCACGGATGCCACGTCCTTCTCGATGGGATCGGTGGGGAACCATGGCTTGCGCAGGCTGGCCGGCGCGGCAGGTGAGTAGCTTCCGTCGGGCAACGCGGTGGTGAACGCATTGGTCGCCTCATTGATTGAGGTGCTCACGGCGGGCTGGTACAGGCCGGCCGCCGAGGCGGGGCCGCCCGGCATCCACGCCTGCCATGCGGTGACGGCGGTCCAGATGACCAGCAGGCACAGGCCGAGGGCCGGCAGCCCGGCCGGGACGGTGCGGATGGAGAGCCGGCGCACGATGCCGGGGGCGGCGTGCGCGATGGTCAGCACCCCCGCCGCCGCCAGCAGCGGGCCGATCATCCGGGGAGTGTCCTGCAGCAGCCAGGTATGGCCGCTCAGGCTAAAGGATGCGAGGCCGAGCAGCCAGTAGGCGTATGCGCTGCCGGCCAGCAGCAGCAGCGGCCTGCCCCACCACACCCGGCCCCGCCACCAGACCAGCCCGGCCACGCCGATCAGTTCCAGGACGCCCAGCGGCGTCGGGGACAGGAACAGCAGCGGGCTGTTCTGGATCCCGCCGCCCTGAAACAGGTCATCAACCTGGCTGGAACCGTGCAGGAGCCCCCAGCCCAGGTAGGGGATCCAGTACCAGGAAGCCACGACCACGGCGACGAGGATCGTCAGCACCACGTGCCGGACATACCGCGCCCGGTCCGGGCTGGCCCGCCAGGTGAGCACGGCCAGCGCCAGGATGCCCAGCGCACCGTAGATGATGAACGCCCAGTTCAGTACGATGCTCAGGCCGCCGATCAGGCCGGCCGGCAGCCAGTGCAGCCGGCCCCGCGGCGGGTCGCCGAACGTGGCCACCGCCCACGGGATGAACACCGCCAGGGCCAGGATCTCGTACGCCTTCTCCGGCAGCGAGAAGCACACCAGGACCGGCAGGGACAGGGCCAGGGCGACCGGGCCGGGAAGCAGCCGGCGCCATAGCAGGTAGCCGGCGATCACCGCGAAGGACAAGGTGATGGCCTCCGCCGGGCTGAGCAGCCGCCAGGCCGGCACGTGGAGCAGCGCGGACGTCCGGCCCACCAGCCACGGGAACAGCGGCGGGTAGTGCGAGGGCACCGACGGCACGATCCCGTCGCTGCTACGCCAGGTATGGGAGTACCTGTTGGCCATGACCGCCAGCCGGCCGGCGTCACTGCCCAGCCCGCCGAACCCGAACGGCGTGCCGTGCACCGCCACCCGCAGCGTGAACGCCACCCACCCGCCGAACAGCCCGGCCGCGATGCCGCTGGCCAGGTCGGCCGGCAGCCGCCGCGTGGCCAGGCCGACGGCGATCACCC
>DAIOWL010001447.1:0-1666 GCA_036758545.1 Streptosporangiaceae bacterium
ACCGTGTGCATGGGCATGGCAGCGTCGATGGGCTCCCTGCTGCTGTGCGCGGGTGCCGCGGGCAAGCGTTTCTGCCTGCCGAACGCGCGAATCATGATCCATCAACCGGCAGGCGGCGCCCAGGGTCAGGGCCGCGCCAGACGAGGCCGAACTGGCCAGGGATGCCGCCGCGATGACCGCGCGGCTGCCCAGCCTGGCGCTGCGCACTGCTCGTGAGGCCCTGACGGGAGGGGCTCGCGGCAGCGTCGCGCCGGGCCCGGTCCTGGTCCAGGTGCCGCGGCGGGGCTACCTGGCCGCTGTCGCCTGCGCCCGGTGCCGCGCCCAGGCGCGGTGCGCCACCTGCGCCGGGCCGCTGGAGATAGCCGGCTCGCACGGGACGCCCGGTTGCCGGTGGTGCGGTGCGCTGGCGGCGGAGTGGACCTGTGCCCGCTGTGGTTCGGGCCAGCTTCGCGCGCTGGTCACCGGTGCGTCGCGCACCGCGGAGGAACTCGGTCGCGCCTTCCCCGGCGTGGCCGTGCGCACCTCGGGCGGCCAGCACGTGCTCGCCACCGTGCCCGCCGAACCCGCGCTGGTCATCGCCACCCCCGGCGCCGAGCCGGTGGCGCCGGAAGGGTACGCCGCCGCGCTGCTGCTCGACGGCTGGGCGCTGCTCGGCCGGCCCAGCCTGCGCGCCGCGGAGGAGGCCCTCCGTCGCTGGCTGAACGCGGCCGCCCTGGTCCGCCCGGGCGGCTCCGTGGTGGTGCTGGCCGAGGCGACGCTGCCCGCGGTGCAGGCGCTGATCCGCTGGGATCCGGTCACGTTCTCAGAACGTGAGCTGGCCGAACGTGCCGAGCTCGGCTTCCCGCCCGCGGTGCGGATGGCCGCGGTCACCGGCCCGCCCGAGGAGGTCGCGGCCTTCGTCGGCGCGGCCGGGCTGCCCGGCCGGGCGGAGATCCTCGGGCCCATCCCCGTCGAGACGGCCGCGGGGGTACGGGGGGGCGGGGGGGAACATCCCGCCGAGGCAAGCAGAGCTCTCATCAGGATCGGCCGGGGAGACGGCCTCGAGCTGGCCCGGGCCCTGCACGCGGTCCAGGCCACCCGCAGCGCGCGTAAGGACGGCGGCGCCATCCGGGTTCAGCTTGACCCGGCCGAGGTGGCCTGACCGATAGAATGAAGGCGTGAGTGTTAAGCCCATCCGTCTTTTTGGTGATCCCGTGCTGCGGACGCCGGCCGAGCCGGTCCGTGACTTCGACGCGGAGCTGCGCAGGCTGGTCAAGGATCTCACCGACACCATGCTGGACGCGCCCGGGGCGGGCCTCGCCGCGCCACAGATCGGGGTGGGCCTGCGGGTCTTCACCTATCACGTGGACGACCACGAGCCCGGGCACCTGATCAACCCCTCACTCGACCTGTCCAAGGAGGAGGACGAGGACGACGAGGGCTGCCTGTCGTTCCCGGGTCTCGCCTACCCGGTCAAGCGGGCGTGGGGCGTGGTGGCCAAGGGCTTCAACATGCACGGCGATCCGGTGACGATCGAGGGCACCGAGCTGCTGGCCCGCTGCATCCAGCACGAGACCGACCACCTGGATGGCATCTTGTTCATCGACCGGATGGACTCCGCCCAGCGCAAAGCGGCCATGAAGGCGATCCGCGAGGCGGAGTGGTGGGGCGACCCGGTCCCGCGGGT
>DAIOWL010001448.1:0-1665 GCA_036758545.1 Streptosporangiaceae bacterium
CTGGACGTGCTGGTCAACAACGTCGGCGGGTTCTGGGCTCACCGGCACGTCACCGCCGATGGCCTGGAGCGCACCTTCGCGCTGAACCACCTCGCGCCGTTCCTGCTGACCAACCTGCTGCTGGACCGCCTCACCGCTAGCGCACCCGCCCGGATCGTCACCATCTCCTCCGCCGCCCACGCCAGCGGCCGCATCGACTTCGACGACCTGCAGGGCGAGCGGAACTACTCCGGGCAGCGCGCTTACAGCCAGTCGAAGCTGGCCAGCGTGATGTTCACCTACGAGCTAGCCCGCCGCCTGGAAGGCACCGGCGTGACCGCCACGGTGCTGCACCCCGGCGTGGTACGCACCAGCTTCGGAGCCGAAGACCAGGCAGCGCATGTGGCCGTCATGATCCGCGTGGCGCGCCTGGTCATGAAGACCCCGGCCCAAGGCGCGGGCACCCCGATCTACCTCGCCTCCTCACCCGAGGTCGAGGGCATCACCGGCCGGTACTACGCGAACCGCAAGCCCAGGACCTCCAGCAAGGCCTCCTACAACACCGCAGCCGCCGCCCGGCTATGGCAGGCCAGCATCGACCTGGCGGGCATGACAGCAACCGCATAGCCCCCGGCGCCAACATCCGGCAGTCTCGCTCAAGGCAAATTGTGGCTCATTAGTCAGGGCCCCCACGTATGGCCGGCTGACCTGAATATTTCAGCCTGTCGCACAAACGGCGTGCCTCCATAGGGGCAGGCCCGGCGCTTGAGATCATGGTTTATGCCGCAGAATTTCCTTTGCCGCAGCGTGATCAGCCGATGCTGCTGCCGGTGGACATGCGCGAGTGGCTGCCCGAGGACGATCTGGCGTTCGTGGTGCTGGACGCGGTGAGCACGCTGGATCTGGGCGAGTTCCGCCGCTTTTACCGGGCTGACGGGCACGGGCGGGCGGCGTTCGACCCGGAGATGATGGTCGCGCTGCTGCTGTACGCCTATTGCCAGGGTGAGCGGTCTAGCCGGGTGATCGAGAAGCGGTGCCTTGCAACGGCGCCCGCTACCCGCGGTGACCCCGAACCCCTACCAAGAGCAAACCACGTCCAGGTGCTGGTCACCGACCATAGCGGAGAATGCGCTGACCAATCGCTGCCATGGTTAATGACACGCTAATTACCCCGCGTCCGGCTTTTCCTGCTCATCTTCAAAGAGCCGCAGCTGGTGGCCCTGCGCCCAGGCCGAATACTGGAACCACATCAGTGCCATCAAGACAGCGACGCCCACCACCCCGCCGGTGACGAACCCGGCGACCGCCGAGTGGCCAGCGGCGACGGTGGCGAGCAGGCCCGCGTCAGAGCCGGTCAGGACCGCGGTGACCACGCCGATCATTCCGGCTGTCGTCCGGAAGGCTGGCCAGTACCCGCTGCGCAAGCCCAGGATGGCAAGCCGCCGCGATGGCGGGACGCTGGCCAGGTAGCGAGTCAGTTCTGGCGCGAAGTCGAAGTAGTAGGCCCTGAGCCGCGCGATCCGTTCGACGTAATGAAGCTCTTCGATCCCGGACTGGAGCACGCGGTCGAGGGTGACGAAGCCAAGGAAGGACAGCGTCGACAGCAGTATCAGGCCGAAGGCATAGAATGCGGTGCCGATGCGGGTGGCTGTGGCGATCAGCCCGAGGGCGACGAGCCCGGCCGAT
>DAIOWL010001449.1:0-1665 GCA_036758545.1 Streptosporangiaceae bacterium
CGCATGGAGTGGGACATCACGATCGTGACCGTGCCGCCGCCGCGCACCGTGCCGGTCATCATGGTGGCGTCCCGCGCGGTCAGCACGGCGGCGACCTGCTGGCTGCTGGCCTGGGCCCGGCTGAGCTGGTCCTGCATGCCGCCGTTGCTGACCCCGAACACCACCGCCGCGGCGGTGGCCGCGGCCGCGGCCACCGCGCCCGCCGCCATGACCAGGCGCCTGCGGGGGGTGGGGCGGCTCTGCCCGGTTCGGAGAGACCAGGTGCGGAAGGACCAGGTGCGGAGGGGCCCGGTGCGGAGCGCCGCTTCCGGCTCCGGCTCGGGCGGCCGCTGCCTGGTCGCGGCGGCGGCCGCCATCACCCGCGCCTTGAGGGCGGGCGGCGGGCTGACAGCGGCCGCGGTGGCCAGCCGGGCGGTGGCCTCGCGCAGGCTGGCGATCTCCCGCTCACAGTCCTCGCACCGGGCCAGGTGACGGTCGAACCTGGCCCGGTCCGGCGCGGAGATCGCGTCCATCGCGTACGGCCCGGCGAGGGTGTGAACGTCACGCCTGTGCCTCATGACGCCACCCCCAGGCAGTCGCGCAGCCGGATCAGCGCGTCCCGCATCCGGGTCTTGATCGTGCCGGTCGGCACCCCGAGCAGGCTGGCGACCTGGCTGTAGGTGTAGCCGCCGTAGTAGGCCAGGGTGACCGATTCGCGCTGCAGCTCGGTCAGCGAGCCCAGGCAGCGCCGCACCCGCTCGCGTTCGAGGCTCGACTCGACGGCCTCGGCCACCTCGTCGAAGGGGACGTCGGCGACCGCGGTACGCCGCTCGCGCTCGGACTCCTTCTGCACCGAACGGACCCGGTCCACCGCCCGCCTGTGGGCCAGCGTCATCACCCAGGCGGTCGCGTTGCCCCGCTCGGGGTCGAACTTGGCCGCGTTCCGCCACACCTCGAGCAGCACGTCCTGGGTGACCTCCTCGGACTGGGCCGGGTCGCGGATCACTCGCCGGACCATGCCGAACACCGTGGCCGCGACCTGGTCGTAGACGGCGTCGAAGGCGTCCGCGTCGCCGCGCGCCACCAGCCGCAGGCACGTGGCGAGGTCTGCGGCGGCGCCGGGCTGCGCGGCGCCGGGCTGCGCGGCGCCGGACTGCGCGCGGTCCGGGTCGGAGCGATCGATGGCCGTCACACTTGATATTCGTAGCAGCACCGGTCCGCGGATTGGCGAATCTTGGCCAGATGACCAAACCTGCGCGGCGACCGCGCCGAATAGACATCATGACCTTGAGCGGGGTGGGGCGCCTGGACGCGCGGAGCGCGGGACTCGGCGCCGTCGCGGGGGTGCTGGCCGCGGGCGTGGCGCTGGGCGTAGGGCAGTTCGTGGCCGGGCTGACCGGGGCCAGCGGGTCGCCGGTGGTGGTGGTCGGCGAGCTGCAGATCGACTTCACGCCGCCATGGCTGAAGAACTTCGCCATCACCGAGTTCGGCGCGGACGACAAGCTCGTCCTGGTCACCGGGATCGTGGTCGTGCTGGGCGCGTTCGCGGCCCTGGTCGGCGCGGCGGCCACCCGGCGGATGGCCTACGGCATGGCCGGCATCGCGGTGTTCGCGGCGGTCGGGCTGACCGCGGCGGCGACCCGGCCGGACGCGACGGTCGCCAGCCTGCTGCCCACCCTGGCCGCG
>DAIOWL010001450.1:0-1656 GCA_036758545.1 Streptosporangiaceae bacterium
CAAGGGCAACATCTCGGCCAAGTTCGAGGAGATCCGCAACGTGCTGGAGCGAGAAGGCATCATCCAGTCGGGATCCTTACCACAGCAGAGACACCCCTGGACTTTAATTGTCAAGCGGCGCCGGGAAGTTTCACGCGGTGTGACCAGGCGGTTGCCTCGTCGTAGAGGGTTCTGGTCTTCAGGCAGCCGTGCAAGATCCCGACCAGCCGGTTGGATAGCGCGCGTAGCGCGGCGTCGTGATCCTGGCCGCGGCCGCGTTGCTCGTCGTAGTAGGCCCGGGCGCCGGGTGAGGCTCGCAGGGCGCTTTGCGCCTGCTGGTGCAGGGCGTCGGCGAGCCGGCCGTTGCGGATGAACCGGGCCATCACGATCTTCTTCTTGCCGGACTGGCGGGTAACCGGGCTGGTGGCGGCGTAGTTCTTGCGCGCCTTCGCGGTGGCGTAGCGGTGCGGGTCATCACCGAACTCGCCGAGCTGCCGGGCGCCGAGGATCTCGGCGAGGCCGGGCTGGCTCAGGTAGATGGCGGCGTCCGGGTGGCCTCGAAAGCACGCCGTCACCTGCTGCTCCATGGCGGCGATCTCGCCGTTGAGGGCGGCGATGATCACTGTCAGGGAGCGGACCGCAGCGGCATAGGCGCCGGTCACCAGCTGCGGCTGGCGCAGCTGCCCGGCACGCAGGGCCGCGGCGATGGCGGCGGCCCTGGCCGGGATGCCGCGGCGGCGGGCCCGCTTGAGGGCAGCGGCGATCTGGCCGGTGGTCAGCCTGGCGGCGGACGCAGGATCGGGCGCCGCGGCCAGCAGCTCGAGCGTGTCGGCCGCATCCAGGTCGCCGAAGGCCTCCAGCGCGGCGGGGAAGTACTCCCGCAGCTGGTGCCGCAGCCTCTGCACCTGCCGTGTGCGCTCCCAGATCAGCGTCTGATGGGCGCGGGCGGCCACCTTGATGGCCTCCGCCCCGGCGCTGTCACCGGCCACCGCCCGCAGCTGGCGGAAGTCAATGCGCACCATGTCGGCCATGGTGTGCGAGTCGGCCTTATCGCTTTTGGCGCCAGAGGTACCGTGCCGCTCCCGGTACCGGGCCACCTGCCGCGGGTTGATCGCGTAGACGGCATAGCCCGCCGCGCGCAGCGCCGTCACCCACAGGCCCCGGTCAGTCTCGATGCCGACCGCCACCTCGCCCGGCTCGGCGTCCAGATCAGCGAACTGGCCGATCAGCGCGTGCAGCCGGGTGATCCCCGCGATCCCCTCCGGCAGCCGCGCCCGGGCCAGCACCTGGCCCTGCTCGTCTTGCACCTCGATGTCGTGATGATCTTCCGCCCAGTCATCCCCGGCAAACAGCACACCAGCCTCCCCTCGATCCCTACCTCGGTTAACAGCGCGGCAGCGGGAGGAGAACACCAACGGCCTAATGGATAGTGCTCACGCCGCAGGCGGGCACGACACCCCTTCAGTGGTACTGCTCTCCTCACGGCCAGGCAAGGGCACGGTCTCTGCCAAGGGCTGGACCATCCGCCCAGGCTCCGGGAGTGCTCACTCACCGGCCGCTACCGGATCCGAGTCTGCCCTGTGGCCGGCCCGGTATCTCCCATTAGGTCTCCGGGGTCAACAGCGCGCCGCAGGCGCGTCCCGCGCAGCGGGATGCGAAGCACCGTTGAGGCTGGAG
>DAIOWL010001451.1:0-1650 GCA_036758545.1 Streptosporangiaceae bacterium
CACCCGCCGAGGAACTGGCGCCGCGGGCCGCGGCCTCGCCGACACTGACCACGGCGCCCCCCGCATCCGCGGTCCCCGCCACCCGTCCGGCCGCGCCCTCCCGGGTCAGTTCGCCGGCCCGGGGGCCACGGGCGGCCATCATCCCCGCGGTGGTCACGGCAGGCACCCCGCGCCCCAGCCGGCCGCCGCCCTCGACCGCCTCCTCGACCACCTCCGCGACCGCGCCGCCGCCCGCGTCATCGCCGCCCGCCTCGCCGTCAGCCTCTCCGTCCATGAGCGTCTCCCCGTCCCCGACGGCGTCCTCGTCCCCGTCGCCGGGCGAGTCACCGTCGCCGACGCCGGCGCCCGAGATAACAGGTTCGGCGACGTATCGCGAAGGCACCTTGGTCTACTTTGACGTCCAATACCAGGATCCCGGTAATGACGTACGCGGATTCGGCTTCATGGGCGTCAACGGCTCCCGCTGGATGGAGGCGACCTATCCCTTCTCCAGCCCTGATGAGGGCATCGCGGGACCGGATAGCATCGCCTATCCGCTCGACCTGGAATGCGGTACCGCCAGCCAGCACGGGGCGGAAGTGGAAGCCTGGATCTACGACGCGGCGGGCCAGAGCAGCCAGCCGGTGCGGATTAGCCTCGCCTGCCCGTCCTGAAATCTCGCTCCGCGCTGGTCAGGCGCTTACTGCCGGCTCCGGGCGCCAGCGTTCGCGGAACGATTTACGCCAACACCGCTGCTCCCCATATGCAACCCGGCTTCCGGCCCTTATCATTGCCCTGTCTGATATGGCAGGAATGGTGTCATTGCGACCTTGGGGTGGGATTTAGCGTGGTGGGGGGACTGGAGCCCGCCGATCCGCGGCTGATCGGCCCTTATCAGCTGCTAGGACGGCTTGGCGCAGGCGGCATGGGCCGGGTATTCCTGGGCGTGTCAGCCGCTGGCCGGCCGGTCGCCGTGAAGGTCGTCCACGCCGAACTGGCCGCCGATCCCGAGTTCCGCGCCCGGTTCAGCACCGAGGTCGCCGCGGCCAGGAAGGTGAGCGGCCTGTTCACGGCGCTGGTGGTGGACGCCGACGTGGACGCTCCGGTGCCCTGGCTCGCCACCGCGTACGTGGCGGGCCCGTCGCTGTCCGAGGCGGTGCGCAACAGCGGGCCGCTGACCGCCTGGTCGCTGCTGGCGCTGGCCGCGGGCCTGGCCAAGAGCCTGACCGCCATCCACGCCGCGGGCGTCGTGCACGGCGACCTCAAGCCTTCCAACGTCCTGCTGGCACCGGACGGCCCGCGGGTGATCGACTTCGGCATCTCCCAGGCCGCGGAGGCAGCGCCGCAGGCGCGGGCCGGCCTCGTGGTGGGCACGCCGAGTTTCATGGCCCCCGAACAGGCCGCGGGCGAGGACGTCGGGCCGCGCAGCGACGTGTTCAGCCTGGGCGCGGTGCTCGCCTTCGCCGCGACCGGGCGCAAGCCGTTCGGCACCGGGCCGCCCGCCGAGGTGCTCGAGCGGGTGGTCCGCGTGGCGGCCGATCTCAAGGACGCTCCCGCCGAAGTACGGCCGCTGATCGCACAGTGCCTGGCCAAGGACCCGCTGCGGCGACCCACCGCCGCCGAGCTGCTCGCCGGGGTAACCGCCGCCCAGGCCGCGATGGCGCCACGGTC
>DAIOWL010001452.1:0-1649 GCA_036758545.1 Streptosporangiaceae bacterium
GGCTGCGACTCGTCCAGCGTGCCGGTCACGTAGAAGTCGAAGAACGCGTCCACGTACTCAGCCGGCATGCTGGCGCTCATCTCCGCCCTGGCCTCGTCGTCCGGCTGGCCCTCGAACCGCAGGTCGCGGCCGAGCACCTCGCCCAGGATGCGGGCCCGGTCGGCGGGCCGCAGCGGCTCAGGACCCGACACGGTATAGACGCGGCCCTCGTGCCCGTCCGAGGTGAGGGCGGCCGCGGCCACCGCCGCGATGTCGTAAGGGTCGATCATGGCCACCGCCACCCCGGCGAACGGGGCACGGACCAGGTCGCCGGCCGCGAGCTGCGGCACCCACTGCAACGTGTTGGACATGAAGCCGAACGACCGGACCATCGTCCAGTCCAGGCCGCAGGCGCGGACCGTCGCCTCGGACTCGATCATGTACCGGGAGACCGCATTGCTCGTGTCGCCGCTGGCCGCGGAGCTGCCCGACAGCATCGCCACCCGGCGGACGCCCGCCCGCCTGGCCGCGTCCAGCGTGGCCGCCATGTCCTGGTACCCCGGGTAGAGGAACATCGCGGTCGCCCCGGCCAGGGCGGCCGCCATGCTCTCCGGCTTGTTCAGGTCACCGGCGGCCTGCTGCACGCCCCGCGGCCACGGCCTCGGGCTGTCGTCCCTGGTCAGTGCGCGTACCGGCTGACCGGCCCCGGCCAGCGCGCGGACCAGTTCACCACCGACGTTGCCGGTGGCCCCCGTCACCAGGATCATCAGGCCTCCTCCGTGCTCGCGATCCGTTGCCACGTTCCTTGTTAGGGATCGTTCCCTATCATGGCACGCTACGATGGGCGGCAGGATCGCGCAAGGGATTTGCCAGGATGACCGGGCGAGCGATCCGGGACCGCGGGCGGGATCGCGTGAGAGGCAGCAGGATGCCACGGAGTTCGGCGGAGACGCGGGAGCACGTGCTCGGTGTCGCGCACGAGCTGTTCTACTGGCACGGGATCAGGGCCACCGGCGTGGACCGGGTCGCGGTCGCGGCCGGCGTGGCCCCGACCACCCTGTACCGCCTGTTCGCCTCGAAGGACGACCTGATCGGCGCGTACATCGAGCGGGCCGACCGGCTCTACCGCGACTGGTTCGACGCGGCCGCCGCGGCCGGCGGCCCCGATCCGCGCGAGCAGATCCTGGCCGTGTTCGACGCGCTGGACGAGCAGGTCCAGCCGCAGCACTGCCGGGGCTGCCCGTTCCTGATGGCGCTGGCGGAGTTCCCCGATCCGGCGCATCCGGCGCATCGCGCCGCGGTCACCATGAAGGCGTGGGTCAGGGACCGGTTCGGCCAGCTCACGGCGGCGCTAGCCGGTGGCGGCCGGGCGGCCAGGCCCGAACTGCTCGCCGATCAGCTTGCGCTGGTCATGGAGGGCACGTACGCGTCGGCCCAGGCGCTGTCGGCCGAAGGGCCGGCCCGGCACGCGCGCACCGTGGTCGAATCGCTCCTCGACGTAAGCTGATGGCAGACGTCGGACGTGAGCTGCGAGGTGGCGGGCAGCGCCGGGCCGTGTACCCGGGCGGTCTCGTGGCCGGGTGCGGCCACGAGCATCATCACGAAGGCGACCGCGAGCATCAGCGCCCCGGCGACGGCGGTCAGGCCCGTCGTCCTGGCCCGCTCCCGGC
>DAIOWL010001453.1:0-1649 GCA_036758545.1 Streptosporangiaceae bacterium
CACGTGCTGGGCCAGGGCAACGTCGGGGGCAGGGATGCGCTTGAACAGGCCATCGTCGACCATGCCCTGGGCGCCGTCGCCGGTCTCCTCGGCAGGCTGGAAGAGCGGGATCAGGGTTCCGGCCCACTGGCCGCGGTGATCGGCCATGAGCATGGCCATGCCGAGCAGGCACGACATGTGCATGTCGTGGCCACAGGCATGGGCCACCGGCACCTCGTGGCCGGCGGCGTCCTGGCCGGTCGCGATGCTCGCGTAGTCCGCGCCGGTGTCCTCCCTGACGGGCAGTGCGTCCAGTTCGGCCCGGAGCAGGACGGTGGGCCCGCTGCCATTGGCCAGGACGCCCGCCACTCCCGTACCGCCGATGCCAGCGTGGACCGTGAAGTCATATTCCTGCAGTTTCCCGGCGACACGCTGGGCGGTGCGGTGCTCCTGGTGGGATAGCTCGGGATGCTCGTGAAGATCCTTGTAGAAAGCCTCCTGGCCGACCTGGAGGTCGGCATAGCCGGCCAGGATTTTGTCGACGCTGCTCATCGTGGTCGCCTTCGCGCTCGGGGCTCATACTGGCCGGTGGACTGCTGCTGTTACTCGATGTCCAGGTCGCGCACGTTGGACTTGGCCAGGTCGATGAGCTCCTCTCCCTCCCCGGACAGGATGGTCCGGGTCGCATACAGCGTGAAGCCCTTGATCTGGCCGTAGGTGAGCTTGGGCGGCAGCGCGAGCTCGTGGCGGTCGGTGCGGACGTCGACCAGGGCCGGGCCGTCGTGCTCGAAGGCCGCGAGCAGCGCATCGTCGAGCCCGCCTGCCTTCTCCACCCGCGCACCGAACAACCCGGCGGCCTGGGCGATCGCGGCAAAGTCGGGATTGTCGAGATCGGTGCCGTAGGTGACGATCCCGGCCGCTTTCATCTCCAGCTCCACGAACGACAGCGCGCCGTTGTTGAACACGACCACCTTCACCGGAAGGTGCAGCTGGCGAAGCGTGATCAGCTCACCGAGCAGCATCGCGACCCCGCCGTCGCCCGACAGCGCGACGACCTGCCGGCCGGGCTGGCTGGCCTGAGCTCCGATGGCCTGCGGCAGCGCGTTGGCCATGGACCCGTGGTTGAACGAGCCGACCAGCCGGCGCCTGCCGTTCATCCGCAGGTAACGGGCGGCCCAGATGCACGGCGTGCCGACGTCCGCAGTGAAGACCGCGTCATCGGCAGCGAGCCGGTCGATCGCGGTGGCGACGGACTGCGGGTGCAGCGGCGACCGGTCCCGATGACTTTCGGCGAGCCGGTCCAGCCGGGCGCGGGCCCGCCGGTAGTGAGCGGTCATCCGGTCCAGGTGCGCCGAGTCGGTCTTGACGGTGATCAGCGGCAGCAGGGCGTCGATGGTGTCCTTGACCGTGCCGACCAGCGGCACGTCGACGGGCACCCGGTGGCCGATCTGCTCACCGCGCACGTCGACCTGGACCACCGGCACGCCGCGCGGGTAGAACGGGCGGTAGGGGAAATCGGTGCCGAGCATGAGCAGCGCGTCACAATGCTCCATAGCCCGGTAGCCCGAGGTGAAGCCGATCAGCCCCGTCATCCCCACGTCGAACCGGTTGTCGTACTCGATGAACTCCTTGCCGCGGAAGGCGTGCACCACCGGCGCCTGCAGGGCTCC
>DAIOWL010001454.1:0-1647 GCA_036758545.1 Streptosporangiaceae bacterium
GCCAGCCGATGTAACGGAGCGTGTCGTCTGCTCCGTAGCGCAGGGAACCTGATCGATGCTCCTATGTTTGTCAAGGCGTTCTTTCGGCAGGAAGTTAGCTCGTTCGTTGCCTGCTGAGGGCGGACAAGACAGGGAAGGGCCGCTCCCGAGCGGAGGGCAAGCTCTTATCAGGTCACGGGGTTCAGCAGGGTGCAGGAAAGGGCCCGGGGCGGCCGGCGGATCGATCGAAGGCCAGCACCGGTTGCGGCAGCCGATTCGCGGGCCAGGCCGCCCCGGGAGCTCGGAGGGTCAGCAGCCGGCCAGCAGGTGGCGGTAGACCTGCCGGGCGACATACCGCTTGAGGCAGCGGATGATCTCCTTCTTGGACAAGCCTTCCTTGGTGCGCCGTTCGACGTAGGCGCGGGTCTCGGGATGCGAGCTCATCCGGGTGATGACAATCCGCCACAGGGCGTGGTTAGCCTCCCGGTTCCCGCCCGGATTGAGGCGGTGCCGCCGGACCTTTCCCGATGATGCAGGGATCGGCGCGGCGCCGCACAGATGCGCCCAGGCGGCCTCGCTGCGCAGCCGCTCCGGATGGTCTCCGGCCGCCACGAGCAGCAGGGCCGCGGTGTCCGGGCCGACGCCGTGCAGGCTGAGCAGGCCGGGCGCGCGGGCGGTGACGAGCGGGACGATGAGCTCGTCCAGCCGCTCAAGCTGGCCGTCGAGGAACTCCACGCGCCGGCCCAGCTCCCGCAGCGCGACCCGGACCGCGTACCCGGCGGCATCGCCGGGACGGGGCCGCAGCGCCGCGATGGCCTCGGCCAGGGCGGCGGCAGAGTGCCGGGCGAACCGGGCCCGCAGGTCATCAGGGCCGGTCAGGATCAGCGAACGAGCCTGGTTGATGGCCTGGATCCGCTCGTTGCGGGCGCTGCGCTTGGCGACCATCAGCGCCCGGATCGCCTCCACCGCGCCATCGCGGCCTTTCGGTGCTCCGGCGGCCCGCCCGGACTGCGCAGCCCGGGCGGCACTGACCGCGTCCAGCGGATCGGACTTGCCGTTGCGGTGGCGGTCCTGCCGGTCGGCCCGGTCCACCTCGACGACCCGGATGCCCGCCGCGGCCATGTACCGGGCCAGGCCCGCGCCGTAGCTGCCGGTGCCCTCGACGCCGACCAGGGCGACCGTCCCGAACCCGCCCAGCCAGCTGAGCAGGCCGGCATACCCGGCAGCCGTGGCCGGGAACTCCTTCACTCCCAGCAGGCCGCCGCGAGGATCCAGCGCGGCGGCGACATGGGTGTCCGCGTGGGTGTCCACGCCGCCGGTGATGGCACGTGCGTCTTCTACGATTGTCATTGCCGTCCCTTTTCTGTGGTTGAGGGATGGCACGCACCCGCTGGCCGCCGACCTGTGAATCCCGGCCTCTTGCCCAGGCCAGGCAGATCGGACCGGCAGCGCCGGTGGGTGCCTAACCGGGACCCGGCCGACGAGCCGGTCTCAAGACAACCCAGATGGCGTCAGGCCGGAAAGCAGGTCAGACCGGGGCCCGTCCCGAACCTACGCCCGTATCTACGCAAAACCACGGAAGCAGGGCCGGAGGCTCTGTCCCCATCCTCCCTGCCGATTCCGCGCTGACCTGGTTGACGTGCGGGCGAACGTTTCCAGCCACGCAGA
>DAIOWL010001455.1:0-1641 GCA_036758545.1 Streptosporangiaceae bacterium
AAGGCTACGACCGCACCGATCCCGCCGCCTATGGCGATGACCGCGGCGGGAGAGACCAGTTCCGCGGCGGCGCCGGCCGCCACGAAGGCGACTCCCTGGCCGACGATCACGCCCATGCTGGCGATGCCGAAGGCCTGAGCCCGCCGTTCGTTCGGCGTCCTGATCACGAAGGCCGTGTTGGCCGCGATCTGGTAGACACCGAATGCGGCCGACAACGAGAAGATCACCAGCGACACGGCCAGGCCGGGGTGCAGGACCGTCAGGACCAGCGTGGCGCAGGTCAGTACGGCCAGCGGGCCCATGAGGTTGATCCGTTGGCGCGGGCGGACGAACCGGGTGAACAGCGGCGTGGCGATCGTCGTGCTCAGCGCCGTGGACGCCAGCACCAGGCCGGTGGCGATCGACCCTCCGCCGAGGGCTCTCGCATACGGGGCGGCGATTCCTTCCGGGATCGTGTAGAAGACCACAAGCCAGCCGAACAGCAGCAGGGTTCGCAGCGCCGGGTGGCCGAACACCACCCGGAATCCGGCCACCATCCGCGCCAGCGGCGACGGCTCGACGGTTTCCGGCTTCGCCGCGGCCGGCCGGGCCCGGGTGCCGAAGCGGATCAGCACGCTGGAGAGCAGGAACGTGACCGCGTCGATGACGAGCGAGAGCCGGACGCCGAGGTACTGGACCGCGAATCCCCCGGCGGCCGCGCCGGCCACCTGGCCGACCAGCAAGGTCGTCTGGAGCACCGCCGTGCCGAGGACATAGCGTTCGCCCGACAGGATGTCCGGGGTGATGGCGGCCTTGGCCGATTCGAACGGGGGCGCGAACATCGTAGCGGCGAACAACAGCGCCACCAGCGCCCCGATCGGCACGTGCGGCAGCACCATGACCGCGACCAGCACGGCGCGGATCGCGTCGCAGAACACCATCACCGAGCGCCGCGGGCGCCGGTCGGCCACGCCCGCCAGGAACAGGCCGCCGATCACCCACGGCAGATAGCCGGCCGCGTAGACCAGCGCAGCGAGCAGCGGCGACCCCGTCTGGTCATATACCAGCAAGGTGAGAGCGACCAGGGCCAGACGGTCACCCACCGTGGACAGGACGACCGAAGCCCACAGGAACCGGAACTCGCGCACCGCGAACACGTCGCGGAACGTGGCACGCGGCGGCACAGCGCCCTTTCGCGGTGCCCGGAGGACCGGGCGCCATTTGTCCGGGTTCCTGGACGTCAATCTGCTTTATCATGACCCAGGGTGCTTGCGAATCGCAACAAGTTGTACGGATTCGGTCACCGTTGGTTCCTGTCTTGTTCTTGATGGGCGATCGAGTTGATATGTGCCGTTCATCGGCATATACAAGTCCTGTGAGCAAGCAGTCCATGCAGGAGCCGACGTTCCTCATCCTGACCGCGCTGGCTGCGGGGGCCCAGCACGGTTACGGGATCATGAGCGATGTCGCGCGGATCTCCGACGGCCGGGTCAGGCTCCGTGCGGGCACCTTGTACGCGGCCCTGGACCGGCTGAAGGCCGATGGCCTGGTCACCGGCGATAAAGAGGAGATCGTGGACGGGCGGCTGCGCCGCTACTACCGGATCACCGACGAGGGGACCGCCGAACTCGCGGCCGAGGTGGGCCGTTTGCGCGCCAACGC
>DAIOWL010001456.1:0-1639 GCA_036758545.1 Streptosporangiaceae bacterium
CGGCGTGCTGGTCTTCCTGGCCCTGGGCACGGCCGCGCTGTTGCAGGGGACTGCCGGACGCGGCCGGGCGGCTGCCGGTCAGCCGGGCGTCGCTGGACCGGCTGGCCGATATCGGCCGGGTGCCCGTGCCCGTGCCCGTGCCCGTGCCGGTGACGGCGCCCGGCCCGGACCGCCGCCCGGCCGGGACCGGGCGAATGCACCGGGCGCCCGTCGTCGCGCTGCGCGGGGCGGCGGCCTGCTATCCGGACGGGAGAGGCCGGCTGGTGTTCCGCGGGCTCGACCTGGAACTCGCCCCGGGGCGGCCGGTCGCGCTGGCCGGGCCGAACGGCTCGGGCAAGACGCTGGCCGTCTACACCCTGCTTCGCTTCGCCGACCTCGCCGCCGGGACGCTGAGCATCGACGGCACGGACGCGCGGGACCTGCCGCCGGAGCGGATCCGGGCCCTGCTGGCCTGGAGCCCCGAGCAGCCGGTCCTGTTCCCCGCCTCGCTGCGGGCGAACCTGCGGCTAGGCGCGCCGCAGGCGACCGACCGGGAGATGACGGAGCTGCTCGGGAGGTTCGGGCTCGCGCCGTGGCTGGACCGGCTGGAACGCGGCCTGGACACGGTGCTCGCGCCGTGGGGACATCCGGTCTCCGGCGGCGAACTGCAGCGGCTCAGCCTGGCCCGGGCGGTGCTGACCGGCCGCCCGGTGCTCGTGCTCGACGAGCCCACCAGCCACCTGGACCAGGCCACCGCCGGGGCGGTGCTCGAGGCGGTGCTGGAGCACGCGCGAGGTCGTTCGGTCCTCTGGGTGACCCACCGGCCTGCGGAGCTCGCCCTGTTCCCCGACGTCCGCCACCTACGAGGAGGTATGACATGAGCACCGATCAGCTGCGGCAGGCCCTGCGCGACGTGGACTTCCCGGCCGGCAAGGACGAGCTGATCAGGGCCGCGCAGGCGGCCGGCGCGCCGGGCGAGGTGATCCGGGCGCTGCGGGCCATCCCGCCGGAGGAATACGCCAACCGGGAGGAGGTGGCCCGCTCGGTGCCGAAGGACCCGGCCGAGGAGCTCCGGCCCAGCCCGGCCCAGCGGGCCGCGCAGGCGCGCGAGCGCCGCCACCACGGCGGGCAGCACCTGTCGCAGTACCTGCGGGAGGTGCCCAAGCCCGCGGTGGAAGACGAGCTGGACGAGAACTAGCCGACCTGAGGATGCGCGGGCCTGGCCAGGGCCGGGAAGCTGGAGAGCATGGTCATGGCGGAGACGGTCAACCGGATCATCGGGTTCCACGGGGACGGACTGCCGGTGCTCTCCCTCTACGGGCGCATCCCGCCGGGCGCGAGCACCCGGGAGGTGCACTCCCGGATGACCAGCCTGCTGGACCAGGTCCGGCCGCTGGGCAAGGACCACACGCTCGGGCACCAGTCCCGGCTGTCGGTGCGCGGCGACATCGAGCGGATCAAGGACGCTCTCGACCGCGGCGGCTGGCCGGCCGGCTCGGTCGCGATCTTCTCCTGCTCCGGCCGCGGCCTGTACGAGGAGGTACCGCTGCCACGCCTGGTACGCGAGCAGGTCGTGCTGGACGAGACCCCGTTCACCCGGCCCATGCTGGCGGTGCTGGAGGAATACCAGCGCGCCTGCGTGCTGGTGGTGGACAAGGCG
>DAIOWL010001457.1:0-1637 GCA_036758545.1 Streptosporangiaceae bacterium
AGCCGACCTGGCGCAGCTCCGCCCACCGGTTCGCTGTCACCGCTATCGTCCCGTATCCATGACCGTGGCCCCGAGCAGCTTGGTCATGCCGCGCTCGTAGCGGGCCGGGTCCCTGGCGTACCTGGCGCGCGCGTCGATGGCCATGAAGTCGGTGTCGGCCACGTGCTCGCCGCGGTCGAGCGCGTCCAGGCCCGCCCGGACGACGTCCCGTGGGTCTTCCTTGCGCCCCTGGACATGCCCGGCCATCCGGGTATCGACCGACCCGACGATCAGCGCGATCACCTCGGTGCCCTGATCGGCGAGCTCGGACCGGGTGATGCTGGACAGGAACAGCGCGGCCGCCTTGGCCGGGGAGTAGCCGCCCATGAACGGGGCCGGGAAGGCGCCGGCCACCGACAGCACGTTGACGATGTAGCCGCCGTCGTTGGCCCCGAGCAGCGGCGCGAAGGCCCGGGTCATGTTCAGCACGCCGAAGTAGTTGACCTCCATCTCGCGCCGGGCGGCGTCCGGGTCACTGGTCCGCACGAGCCGGGTGTTGGTGAACAGTCCGGCGTTGTTGACCAGCAGGTTCACGTCCGGGCAGGCGTTCGCGGCGGCGGCGACGGCGGCCTGATCGGTGACGTCGAGCGGCACGACCTCGGCCGGCAGCCCGGCGAACTCCTCCGCCAGCGCGTCCGGTCTCCGCACGCCGGCGTAGACCTTCTTCGCCCCGCGGGCGGCCAGTTCCCGGACGAACGCCAGGCCGATGCCGCGGTTCGCGCCGGTGACGAGCGCGACCGAGCCGGCCGCCTTGCTGGGGCGCGGCATAGCCACCTCCGCAATGTCGGCGTACCAGGCATGACACTACGATTACAGGAGCGACAAAGCCAGAGTAGCGTGGTGGGCATGCGGCTCACGGTGGTCGGATGCTCGGGCTCGATGCCCGGGCCGGACAGCCCGGCGTCGTGTTACCTGCTGGAGGCGGACGGCTTCCGGCTGGTGGTGGACCTGGGCAACGGCGCGCTCGGCGGGCTGCAGCGGTACACGGCGCTGAACCGGGTGGACGCCGTGGCCCTGAGCCACCTGCACGCCGATCACTGCCTCGACATGTGCCCGCTCTGGGTTGCGCGGACTTACTCAGACGAGGGCGCGCTGCCGCCGATCCCGGTCTACGGCCCGGCGGGCGCCGCGGAGCGGATCGCCCGGGCGAACGACCACCCCGACGTGACCGGCGTCTTCGACTTCGTCACGCTGACCCCGGGCCGGCACCGGATCGGGCCGTTCGCGGTGACCACCGGTCACGTCGCGCACCCGGTCGAGACGTTCGCGTTCCGGTTCGAGCATGGCGGGCACGCGCTCACCTACTCCGGCGACACCGGTGAGTCTCCCGCGCTGGTCGAGCTGGCCCGCTCTGCGGACGTCCTGCTGTGCGAGGCGGGGTTTCCCGATCTGCCGGATCTACCGCCGAACCTGCACCTGTGCGGACGGCAGGCCGGCGAGCACGCCGCCCGGGCCGGGGCCGGACGGCTGATCCAGACCCACCTGGCCCCGGACATCGACCCGGCGCGGAGCCTGGCCGCGGCGGCGGGGGCCTTCGGCGGCGCGGTGTCCCTCGCGGCCCCCGGCCAGGTCCTCGACCTGGGCTAGCGAGCCGCGAG
>DAIOWL010001458.1:0-1636 GCA_036758545.1 Streptosporangiaceae bacterium
GCAAAGTTCATATGAAACGGCCTGTCAACCTTCGCTGGGGCAGTGACCGTCTGCTGGGGTGGGTTGTGACCTGGGGGGCGATGTGGCGGTGTGTCCGGGGCGTGCTTGGCTGGCCTCACGGCGTGCTGCCTGGCGAGGCTGCCCGTGGGCCCCCTCCGGGGGGGGCGGGGGCCGAGGGGGGTGGGGGCGGCGTGCCGGGGCGTGGTCGTGGCTGTCGCCACTGCCAGGCTCATATTCGCGTGTCGGGATCGCAGGTCGGCTGTGCGCAGGACGGTGCCCCTCACTTCCGGCGAGTGTCTCGCTCAAAACTTTGACGGGGGTCTTTTCCTGCCGCGGCGTCGTCTCCCGGCACGCCGCCGGTCTTCTGGCTGGCCTCACGGGAGGTCAGCTGGTCATCTCGGCCCAGACGAACCCTGCGAGCTCGCGGGCGACGGCCGTGATCACGATGCCGTGCGGCTTGCCGCGGGCCGTCATCTTCTTGTAGGTCGCGTGGAGGCGCTGCTGCGCCTTCCAGGACCGGGCCAGGGTTTCCGGGGGAAGCCCGGCCTGCCTGTGCCGCAGCCCGGCGCCGATCGCGGGACGGTGCTGGTAGGCCCAGGACGACTCGACCAGCGCGGTCCGCACGCCTTCTGGCCCGGCCTTGGTGATCGATCCGCGCCTGGTGCGCGTCCCGCTGGAGTACTCGGCCGGGATCAGCCCGGTGAACCCCATGAACGCCCGCGCGGACGGGAACCGGCGCCAGTCCACGACCTCGGCGGCCAGCGTGAGCGCGGTCAGCTCCGCGATGCCCCGGTAGCCGCCCAGCCGCGCCACCGCCGGAGCCAGCGGATCGCGCCCGGCCCAGGCCGAGAGCCTGGCCTCGGCTGCGCGGAGCTCGGCCTCCCGGGCCTCCAGCCCGCCCCGGTAGGAGTCCAGGGCCTCCTGGAGCGCGTCCTCGTCGAACCGCTGCCGGCCCACCCACAGACGGTGGGCGATGGTCCACTTCTTCCCGCTGCTCCAGACGCGGCCGTGGCGCAGCAGGAACGCGTTCAGCCGCTGCTGCATCCGCTTGCGGTCGTCCAGCAGGTCGCCGCGGGCGCGGACCAGGTCCCGGACCGCCTCCTCCGCCGGGGACGGCACCCGCACCGGGGTCAGCATCCCCGCCCGCAGCGCCAGCGCGAGCCGCACCGCGTCGCGCCGGTCGGTCTTGACCCGGTCCGAGGCGCCCTTCGGGACCAGCGACGGGGCGATCACCTGGCACGCGACCCCCATCGAGGTGATCAGCCGGTGCAGCTCGTAACCCGACGGCCCGGCCTCGTAGCAGACCGACAGCACGCGGCGGTCACCCAGCCTCCCGACCAGCCTGCGGACCGATTCCTCGTCGTTCGGGATCCGGTCCACGGCCGGGACATCCGTCCCCGGCCGCAGCACCCCGCACACGATCTCCCGCATCGAGGTGTCCATTCCCACGTGGACCGTCTGAGGTCCTGATGACAAACTAGCCATGACGGCCGGCTCCCTTCTGCCTGTGGCTCCGTCTTCCTGGCCGGCGTTCCTGCAGACCAGAGTGAGACGATCCACGACATAAGCCAAGAGGCCCCGCCTCTACGGCACCTCTGCCGGCAGAACCACGGAGCCGGCCGTTTCATACTGACTT
>DAIOWL010001459.1:0-1634 GCA_036758545.1 Streptosporangiaceae bacterium
CATGACGGCCGCGGCCGCCGGGTGCAAGCGGGTCAGCCTCGAGCTCGGCGGCAAGAGCCCTTCCGTAGTCTTCCAAGACGCCGACATCGGCACCGCCGCCGCGGTGACGATGGGCACCGTCACCCTCGGCCTGTCCGGCCAGGTGTGCGCGGCGCAGACCAGGGCGCTGGTGCAGCGAGAGGCCATCGACGAATTCCTGGCCACGGCCGAGCTGATCGGCACCATGGTCAGCTACGGGAGCCCGTTCGACCCCGAGGTCACGTCGGCGCCGCTCATCAACACCCGGCAGCTGGACCGGGTGCTCGGCCTGATCGCCCGCGGCCGGGAGGAGGGCGCCCGCCTGGTCTGCGGCGGCGGCCGCGCCGACGGCGACGAACTCGCTCAGGGCAACTTCGTCGCGCCGACCCTGTTCGCCGACGTGTCCAACGACATGAGCATCGCCCGCGAGGAGATCTTCGGCCCGGTGCTCTCGGTGATCCCGTTCGATGGCGAGGAGGAGGCCGTTCGGCTCGCTAATGACACCGACTACGGCCTGGCCGCTACGGTCTGGACCTCCGACGTGCGCCGGGCCATGCGGATGACCAAGGCCATCAAGGCCGGCACCGTCGGCGTGAACGGCTACCAGCTCGAGCCGAACTCCCCGTTCGGCGGCTTCCGCCAGTCCGGCCTGGGCCGCGAGGGCGGCCGGGCCGCGATCGAGTCCTACACCGAGATCAAGACCGTCCTGCTGCCCTTCACCGACGAGATGATGTAGCCGGGCAGCAAACCGCCCGCGACCAGGCGATCGCGGGCGGCCTGCTGCTGAGCGCGGTTACACCGTGCTGCTGAGTACGGTTACACGTGGGTGGTCAGGCGGCGCAGCCTGGTGCGTCGCAGCCAGATACCGCCCGTCAGGGCGAGCAGCATCCCGGCGCCGATGACCCCGATCCACGGCAGCGGCGAGCCCGGGCCGTGCGCCGCGGTGCCGCCGAATCCCGTGCTCGCGCCGCCCGTGGGCGGCTGGCCGGACCCGGCGGCATCGATCAGGTTGACGATTTCGAGGCCGCTGGAGCCGTCGATGACGACCTCCGTGTGGACGGTGTTGTCGGCCAGCGTGACGGGCAGGTTCGCCTCCGCGCTTGGACCGGTCGCGGACATGGTCCAGGTGCCAGGCGGGATGGCCGCGTAGCTGCTGACCGAGCCGGACGACGCCTTGGTCACGATGTCCCCTGGCGCGCCGGGTGCGCAGCTGCAGTGGAATTTCACGGCGTTCTGCTTGCTGGAGGCCTGGATCACCCGCACCAGGGATTTGCCCGTCGGCGTGGTCAGTTCGTCATTGAGGACCTTCAGTTGCGCCTGGCCGTTCACGCTGAGCGCGGTCGCGGTGTACGACTTACCACCCCCCACCGTGACATCACCGGTCAGGACGGGCTGACTCGACGCGGCCGACCCGGCGGTCCGCATCTTGACGCTGTAGTCTCCGGCACTAACGGACTTATACGCCGAAACCGTTCCATAGCTGACATCGGGGACGATGAACTGGGGACTGGAATCGCCAGACGAATACACGTACACGTCCACGGCGGAAGTGCTCGCCGAAAGGTTGCCGACCCTGATCCAGCCGGAACTCGCGGCGGCATAAGATGCCGAAGCGG
>DAIOWL010001460.1:0-1192 GCA_036758545.1 Streptosporangiaceae bacterium
GCTGGACGTCAGGGCGGCCCGGGCGCTGCTGGGCCCGAGCCGGGCCGAGGAGCTGGAACACCGGGTGGAGCGGCTCACCGAGACCCGGGCCGGCGTGGTCGACGCCGCCGACGCCGAGCGGCGGCGGCTGGAGCGGAACCTGCACGACGGAACCCAGCAGCGGCTGGTCGCCCTGGCCATGAACCTGGGCATGGCCAGGGCCCAGACCGCGACCGTGGAGGAAGCGCACGAGGCCATCGCCGAGGCCCACGAGGAGACCAAGGCCGCCCTGGCCGAGCTCCGCAACCTGATCCGCGGCCTGCACCCGCCGGTGCTCGAGAACCGCGGCCTAGACGCGGCCCTGTCCGGGGTGGCGGCGCGGATGCCGATCCCGGTCCGGCTGACCGTGAACGTGCCGCGCCGCCCGCCGCCCACGATCGAGGCGGTGGCCTACTTCGTGGTCTCCGAGGGCCTCACCAACATCACCAAGCACGCCCAGGCGACCCAGGCCGACGTGTTCGTGCAGCAGGACGGCGACCGGCTGCACATCATCGTCACCGACGACGGCGTGGGCGGCGCTGACCCGGCCCGCGGCACCGGCCTGGCCGGCCTGGCCAGGCGCGCCGAATCGGTCGACGGAACCCTGGAGATCGCCAGCCCGCCCGGCGGGCCGACCCTGCTCACGGTGGACCTGCCATGCGCGCGGTAGCCCGGCCCGGCCCCGGGAGCCGCCGGGGCTCGGGTCGCTGGGTCTGGGGCCTGTCCGGCCTGGTCACCGCGGCGGTCCTCGGGGTCCCGCTGGCCCACCTCATCATCGGAGTCGGGGACACGCAGAACGCTGACGCCCGGCCACAGCACGTGGTGACCCGGAGCGAGACCGTGCCGCAGCCGGTCACCAGCCTGGTCGTGGACAGCTACGGCGGCCAGGTGCAGGTGGCGTCCGGGCCGGTCAGCAGGGTCCAGGTCACCGAGACGATCATGTATGACAGCGGGAACACGCCGCCTGCGGTGATGCAGTCGGTTTCCGGCGGCCGCCTCGTCCTGAGCGATCCGGCGTGCGATGACTCGGGCTGCACCGTCGACTTCAGCGCGACCGTGCCGCCGGGCGTCACCGCCACGGTGTCGACCGGAGGCGGCCCGGTGACCGTCTCCGGAACCGCCGGCGCGAACCTGGCTTCTGGTGGCGGCCCGGCGCGTGCCACGCAGATCGGCG
>DAIOWL010001460.1:1202-1634 GCA_036758545.1 Streptosporangiaceae bacterium
CCGACACCGGCGGCGGGACCCTGATCGCGCAGGACATCGCCGCCGCCACGGCCACCGTCGTCACCGGCGGCGGCGACGCGACGGTCGTCTTCTCCGCGGCGCCGAAGTCGGTGAAGCTCAGCACCGATGGCGGTATGGCGATCCTGGACGTGCCCGGCGGCCCGTACGCGGTGACCGCCGACAGCGGCGGCGGCCCGGAGTCGCTCGGGATCGCCACCGACCCGGCGGCCCGCCCCACGCTCACGGTCAGCAGCGGCGGCGGCCCGCTGCGGATCGAGCCGGCGCCCCGCTTATGGCGGCCTGGTCTTTCGGCTTGAATGGTAAGCATGGCCGGGCCACAGCGCAGACACGTCCACCTCACGCATTGGGGTGCGGCGGAGATCGAGAGCGACGGGCGGACGCTGACGTCGGTGCGTCCGTGGCAGGAGGACC
>DAIOWL010001461.1:0-1627 GCA_036758545.1 Streptosporangiaceae bacterium
GGCGATCGTGATGCCCAGGCGGGCCAGCTGAGCGCCCTTGTCCGGGTTGTTGCTCAGCAACGCGATGCGGTTGGCGCCGAGCGCGTGCAGCATCTGGGCCGCACTGGTGTAGTCGCGCTCGTCGGCCCGGTGACCGAGCGCGAGATTCGCGTCGTACGTATCCAGGCCACGATCTTGCAGCGCGTAGGCGTCGAGTTTGTCATACAGTCCGATGCCGCGCCCCTCCTGACGCAGGTACAGCACGTACCCGCCGTGCTCGGTGATCCGCTCGATCGCTTCGCGCAGTTGCGGCCCGCAGTCGCATCGCTGGCTGCCGAACACGTCACCGGTGAGGCATTCACTGTGCAGGCGCACCAGCGGCAGCCGGGCCGCGGCGGGCCGGCCGAACTCGAGGGCCACGTGCTGCTGCGCGTCGGTCAGGCCGGTGAAGGTGACGATCGTGGCAGTGGTTGAGTAGCCGTCAGCCAAACGCAGCGGAATGCGGATACGCCGGCGGATCGCTGCCGCCTGGACCGCCCCGGTCACGGGAAAGGCCGGTAAGCCACGAACGGCCTCCTTCGTCAGCGGCGCCGGATCAGGTTCTCTCGACTCGTCCGGGTGTCCCCGGCCGCGGCGTCCGATTTGCCTGGGCCTTCGGCCGCGGCGGCGGCGAACGGCGTCCTTCAGCAGCAGGCCCGCGCCCGGGGCCACCGCGGCCAGCATGAGCACCGCATAGAGGGTGGCGACCGTGACCCCGTTAGCCGCGCCGAGCCCGGCTGCGGCGAAGGCCCAGGCGGCAATACCCTCCCGTGGCCCCCACCCGCCGATACTCAAGGGGATCCCTGCTGCAATCTGGACGACCATCAGCAGCGCGATCAGTTCGCCCAGGGGTGCGGTGCTGCCGGCGACCCGGGCCGCGATGACGAACGTGGCCGTGTGCCCGGCTACCACCAGCAGCGAGGCCAGCGTGACCTGCGGCCACACGCCCGCGACGAGCAGGCCGCGACGCAGGTCAGCGGCAATGGCCCGGGCGGCGCGGGCCGGCCGCGACGGGCCGCGGTGAGCGGCGGCACGCACAACCAGCACGGCACACCCGGCTACGCCCGCGATGCCCGCCAGAACGTAGGGCAGCGCGGGCCGAACCGGCGAGGGCAGGGTCAGCAGCACGACGGCGGTCACTACGGCCTGGATGACCTGACCGCACAGCCGTTCCCACGCCACCGCGCGCACCCCCTGCGAGACATCTCCAGCGCGCCGGCCGTGCGTGACCGCCCGGTGCACGTCGCCGAGAATCCCGCCGGGGAGCACGGAGTTGAGGAACAGGGAACGGTAGTAGGCACCGGTCGCACCGGGCAGGTCGATATCAGCGCCGAGGGCCCGGGCGACGACCCGCCACCGCCAGGCCGAACACACCGTGGTCAGGACAGTGAGCATGACGGCGGCCACAACCGCCTGCCAGGTGACCGCGCGCAGCCCGTCCTCGAACGGCGCCGCGCCTAGCAGCCGCACGAGAAACCACAGCACAATGACGCCAGCGGCCAGACGCAGCAGCGACGGGCCGAAGCGACGGACGGCCAGACCGATCCCGGCCGGAACTGAGTGCAGGGGCGTCACACCGGTTACACGGGCCGGCTAGGCAAATAGTTCA
>DAIOWL010001462.1:0-1626 GCA_036758545.1 Streptosporangiaceae bacterium
AACGGCTCGATCCCGAGCGGGACGAACATGTCCTCGGCGTAGGTGTGCCAGATCGTGGCCGGCCAGGTGCCGCCGAATCCGCCCTGGCTGTTGCCGCCGAGGTTGTGCAGGGTCTGCCAGCCCTTGCCCTGCTGGTTCGTGAAGATCGCGACAGCCAGGGCCTGGTTCGGGATGGCGCCGATGTAAAACGCCGACTGGGCCAAGTTCGTGGTCCCGGTCTTGCCGATGATCTCCTGGCCGTTGCTCATCGCGGTCACCGGCGCGGTGCCGTAGGACGCGTCGTCCTTGGACATCGCGTACTGCACCTGCGAGGCCATGTTGGCGTTCTGCGTCGGGTCGGAGCTGAACACCGGGTAGCTGGTTATCTTGATGTTGGTCGGCGGGGCGTTGTTCCGGGCGATCGACGTGATCACGTGCGCGTTGTGGTAGACGCCGCCGTTGGCCAGCGTGGCCAGCATGGTGGCCTGTTCCCCCACGGTCAGCGACGCCTGGCCGAGCGCGATGCCCGCCTGGTCCTTCATCATGGGACCCGCGGTGATGCCGGCCCTGTCGGTGTTCACGCCGAACTCCTGCGCCAATTTGACCACGCTCGTGCCGCCGTTACCGGCCACCCTGTGCCACAGGTCCGTGTAGGCGGTGTTGATCGACAGCGCCATCGCCAGCTGCGGCGTGTACGGCCCGTTCTCCGCCGCCGAGTCATTCGGCACGGCGTAGTAGCTGGGGGTCTGGCAGCCGAGGCCCTTCGCTGTCTGTATCGCCGCGACCGAGTACGTCGTGGGCTGGCCGTCCGGCGGGATGCAGAGGTTGTTGTACCCGTTCAGCGTGCTGGTCTGGACGTTCATGCCCTGCTTGACCGCGGCCGACAGGATGTACGGCTTGAAGGAGGAGCCGACCTGCTCGTGGTTGTACACCGCCATGTTATTTTCGCAGAGGATCTTCAAGCAGTAGCTCGCGGTGATGACCTTGCCGGTCCCGTTGTACTTCGCACCGGGGTAGCCCGGCCCGGGGTACAGCGCCTGGATGGCCCCGGTGGCGGGGTCCTCGAGCACCGCGCCCACGTGCATGTAGCGGGGGTGGAACGGGTCGCCGCTCGCGTTGATCGTGGCCAGGTTGCCCCGGACGGCCGCGTAGAGCGCGGCCATCTTCTTGTCGTCGATGGAGGTCCGGATGACGTAGCCGCCGTTGTAGATCTGCGACTTGGTGAAGTGGTAGATGTCGGTCAGCTCGTTCCAGACCATGGTCAGCACGTAGGGGTCCCAGACATCGCCGCCGACGGTCTGCGGCACGGAGCTACGGGGCGCCGGGAACTTCATCGCGGCCGCCTGCTGCGCGGTCAGCGTCCCCATCTGCACCATGCCGTTGAGCACGTAGTGCCAGCGGTTCTCCAGCTGGGCACGGTACCGCGGCAGCGGGTAGTTGCTCGGCTGCTGGATGATCGCGGCGATGACGGCGGCCTGGGCCGTGCTCAGCTGGGACGCGTGCTTGCCGTAGTAGGTCTGGGCCGCGGCCTCGATCCCGTAGGCGCCCTGACCCAGGTAGATCGTGTTCAGGTAGTTGGTCAGGATCCAGTCCTTGGACTTCTCCTTGGCCACCTTCATGGCCACGAAGATCTCCTTGATCTTGCGG
>DAIOWL010001463.1:0-1625 GCA_036758545.1 Streptosporangiaceae bacterium
CGGTCGGTGAGGATCATGTACATGCCGCCGACGAGCACCGGGGCGGCCAGCACGAACAGGAAGGCCGTGGTGAGCGTCGCCCAGACGAACATCGGCAGCCGCGACCAGCGCATGCCCGGCGCACGGTAGCAGATGATCGTGACGATCAGGTTGAAGCCGGCGAGGATGACCGAGATGCCCATCAGGCCGAATGCAACCGCGTACCCGTCCATGCCCTCGGCCGCCTGGATCGAGAGCGGCGCGTAGCCGGTCCAGCCGGTCGGGAAGCCGCCGTCGAGGAAGCTCGACAGCAGGATCACGTAGGCGCAGGGCGTGAGCCAGAAGCTCAGCGCCTCGATGCGAGGGAACGCGACCCGCTTGGAGCCGATCATGAGCGGCACCAGGTAGTTGCCGAACGGGCCGACGATGACCGAAGTCATCATCATCATCATCATGGTGCCGTGCTCGCCGACCACCTGCAGGTACATGGTGGGCGACATCAAGTGGTAGCTCGGCGACAGCAGCTCGGTCCTGATCCCGATCGCCAGCAGGCCGCCGGTGAAGAAGTAGACCAGCATGCCGATCAGGTACTGCAGGCCCACGACCTTGTGGTCGAGCGTGAACATGAAGTACTTGGAGAGGCCCTTGCCTGTCTCGTAACGCTCGTGGAGGGTGATATTCCTGTTCAGCGGCTTGCCGAGCATCTGGCGCACCAGGTCGTTGAACACGCCGAGCCCGATCAGCCAGCCGATGATCAGGAAGCCGTAACCGATGACGATCGCCAGGTCATTGTCGTCGGGCGCGCCGCCGCCCGTCGCCACGAAGCTCGGGGTCAGGAAGTTGCCGAGCCAGTGCCCGATGTAGTAGCCGATGACCGCGCCGACAAGCGCGGTCAGCACGTTGGGGCGCAGCCACCAGGAGCGCTCCTTGGGGGTGGCACCCGGGTCGCCGCCGCCGGGGGCCTGGGCGCTCTCCGGCTGGGTTTCGATAGCCATGGGGGAACCTCGCTCCTTTCCTACGGCTGTTCCGGGTCCGCGGGGTTGTAGTAGCCGCCGCCAGCGCTGGTCAGGCCGAGTTCCTGGTTGATCTTGCCCGCCGGGATGTTGGTCGGGTCATAGGTGAGCGCGTACGGCGGCAGGATCTTGGTGACGCTCGCCATCTTCACTGCGGTCGCCTGGGTCCACGCCATGAAGTCCGAGTCGGACATGACCTGGCCGGTGTCGTACATCGCGCCGTGCCAGATGCCGCACAGTTCAGCGCACCTGACCTGGAAGTCGCCCACTGTCTTCGGCGTGGCGTACGCGACGTTGTTCACGCCGGGGTTGGCGTCGGCCTTCACGCCGAGCGTGTACGCCCAGAAGGAGTGGATGACGTCGAGCGAGGTGACGTTGAACTGCACCGGCTGGTTGACGGGGAGCACGAGCTGCGTCGTCTCGAAGCCGCCGAACTGCGGGTAGCGGAACGTCCACGCCCACTGCTGGCCGATCACCTGGACCTGCAGGACGTTGTTCGAGCTGGGTGACCAGCTCGTCAACGACGCCGCCGGCGGGATGCCGTTCTTGAAGACCGGCTGCGGCCCCTGGCCACCACCCGCTCCGGCCGGATTGATCAGCTCGACCGTGCCGTAGATGGCGAGGGCGAGCACG
>DAIOWL010001464.1:0-1624 GCA_036758545.1 Streptosporangiaceae bacterium
GCACTGACTCAGGTGTGCGAACCTCGCGCGGCGCGCGCCTTCGCTATCATCCCGGAGTTCACGGCCGTGACACTTTCGGACAGCCCGGCCAGCAGCGTGGCGAGTTCCACAAGGTCGTCCAGGTCAGGGGTGGCATCCCCGTTATCAAGGCGGTGCTGGGCCTCCCTCGCCGCGATAAGCGCTTCGTGCAGAGCGCGATGTACGCCGATCGTCGTTGGGTCGGTGCTGCTCATTTCGCTCCCCGGCTAGGTCAGCGGCCCACGTTCGCCGCGAACGTCGTGATCACTGGCATCCCGACGATTCTAGCCATGGCTCAGCGCGCGCTAGGGATCAGCCAGACCTGTGGTGACCGCGCTGTCGATATCCCAGCTCTGCCCGTCGGCCAGGCCGCGATCGAATTCCGCCGGGTCGCCGCCCGCACGCGCGGCAGCCAGCCGGGCGGACAGATCGTACGGCACGATGACACGGACCAGGCGGTCGGTCGCCGGGAGCAGCGCCCGGCCTGCGCCGAGCAACTGGCCAGCGCGACGTGGCGCCCCGCGCCCGGCTGCGACCTCACCCAGCCCGGCCAGCGCGAACGCCACCCCGGCGGTACTGCCAAGCTGCTGCCAGGCCCGCAGCGCCTCGATGAGCATTGCCCCGGCCGTTGGCGACGCCGCGAGGGCCTCTTCGAGACCGGAGTTCAGCAGGAGCACGGCTAGGTCCACTGGTCTCCGCCGCGGCGCAGCAGGGGCAGGCCCTCGGCGAACCTGGCCCGGGCCTGGTCGTGTTCGCCCCGCCGTGCGGCGAGCAGTCCGAGGCTGCCGAGCACGACCCCGCGGGGCAGGTCGTCATCTGCGGCCCGGAACTCGCGAAGGCTCGCTTCGAATTGCGCGTTGGCGCTGTCGGCATCGCCTTGGGCAAGCACGGCGTTGCCCAGGTAGTAGCGCAGGTACGCGTCGAAGGGCTGCCCATAGGTCATCGTGACCTGGCTCCACACGCCGAGCGCCTCTTCGAGCAGCACTCGCGCCTCCGCCGCCCGCTCCTGGGCCGTGCGGATCTGTGCCAGCAGGGCGAGGCCGTAAGCCAGCCAGCGGCCCTCACCGGCCGAACGAAACGTTTCCACGGCCGGTTCCTCACGCGCTGCCGCCTGAGCCAGGTCGCCGCGCGCCCACAGTTGTAGCGCCGACCCGTGCAGCATCCTGGCCCAGGTCACACTGTCGTCGGCCTCATCCTGCCGCGCGATCAGTGCGGCGTACCAGTACCCGGCTTCCTGAAACCGGCCCGACGTGAGCCAGAACCAGCCGAGTGCGCCCGCCAGGGCGACGCCCACCGCAAACACGCCGTCGGGGCTGACGCTCCAGGCCAGAGCGTCGCGGAAGTTATGGTGGTCGTGCTCGAGTTGCGCCATCCAGGTGCCCCGCTCGGCGGGCACCAGCAGCATCGGTTCGGCGCGTTCTGCCAGGCCCAGGTAAATCCCGGCGTGGCGGCGGCGCGTCTCGCCTGCCTCTCCGGTCGCCTCAAGCTGCCCGAGCGCGAACTCGCGGATCGTCTCCAGCATGTCGTAGCGCGGGGTGGTCTCGTCCAGCGGCTGGACGAACACGAGGCTCTGGCCGACCAGCGAGCTGATCGCCTCGAGCGGATC
>DAIOWL010001465.1:0-1623 GCA_036758545.1 Streptosporangiaceae bacterium
AGGTATGCCCGGTACAGCTCCTGCGGCGGGTGCGGCCGGGCGCCCAGCTCGAACATCACCGGAGTGAGCCGCAGCGCCGTGATGGCGCGCGAGACGGCGTGCCGCTCGGGAGCCAGCTCGCCTAGCGTAGAACTCACGAACACGCGCAGACGCCGGTCCGGTGTCCGAATGGCCACGTCACCCTCCGAGGCGAGCACACCTCCCCTGGATGATCCTCGGGCCAGTCTACTGAGCTAGGCAGGCCGCCGCTCGGTCCCGGGCACCCGCCGCGCGCTCCTGTCTGGTCAGCTTGATCCCCGAGTCGATAGGGTCGGCTCTGTGGCTGATGTGAAGATTGCTCCGGGCGGGTCCGCGTCGGTGTTCGTGCTGCACGAGGGGTATGTCGGGCGGGACGGCGACGACGGCCGGGTGGCCGGGACGGTCACGCTGATCCTGGACGGCGACGCGGTGATCGTCGTCGACCCGGGGATGGTCGCCTCCCGTGACGATCTGCTGGCCGCGCTGGCGGCGCACGGGCCGCAGGCCGGGGATGTGACCGACGTGGTATTCAGCCATCATCATCCCGATCACACGGTCAACGCCGCGCTGTTCCCGGCGGCGCGGATCCACGACCACTGGGCCGTGTACGTGGGGGACCGCTGGATCGACCGTGACGCCGACGGCGCCGAACTCGGGCCCTCGGTCCGGCTGCTGCGCACCCCGGGGCACACCGCCGAGGACATCTCGACGATCGCGTCCACGTCCGGCGACGTGTTCGCGTGCACCCACACGTGGTGGGGCGCGGACGGGCCAGCGGAGGATCCGCTCGGCTCCGACGCCAGCGCCCTGCACGCCAGCCGCGAGAAACTGCTGTCCTTCGCCACGGTCATCGTGCCCGGCCACGGCGCCGCGTTCCGTCCCGGCCAGGGCACGCCGCGCTAGCATCGGCCCGCGGGCAACCTCGCCGCCGTCCTGACCCGTATGGATGGTGAGGAGGTGTGCATGCCACGATCATCGCGCGACGAAGAGTTCTCCGCGTTCGTCCAGGCCAGGCGGACCGGGCTGGTGCGTTCGGCTTGCCTGCTGACGGCCGGTGATACTCATCTCGCCGAAGACCTGGTCCAGACGGCCCTCGCCCGGCTCTACGTAGCCTGGCCGAAGGTGCGGCGAGCCGGTACCGAGTCCGCCTACGTCTGGCGAATCATTGTCAACGCCCACATCGATGAGGTCCGCCGTCCCAGCAGGCGCCGGGAGCGTCACGTGCCCGAACTCCCCGAGCTGCCCGCACCACCCGAGGCCTACCCCGATGGCCTCGGCGGGAGCGAGGTCCGCGCCGCGCTGGGCGCGCTGCCGCCCGGGATGCGCGCGGCCGTGGTGCTGCGGCACTGGCTCGACCTCAGCGTGGGGGAGACCGCCGAACTGATGAACTGCTCCGAGGGCACGGTCAAGAGCCAGACCGCGAAGGCAGCCGCGCGGCTGCGCGACCTGCTCAGCCCGGCCGCCGTGGAAAGGACGTACCCGTGAACGACCTGAAGGACCTGCTCGAACTGGCGCTGAGCGACGCTCCTGGCCGGGACGCGCGCGTCGACCCCGCCGCGGACCTGGCCCGGGGTGCTGGAGGAGGTGCCCGCGGTCTTCGCGCCG
>DAIOWL010001466.1:0-1623 GCA_036758545.1 Streptosporangiaceae bacterium
TGCGCCAGATGGCGGGGGAGGTCCCGGTGGTGGCCATCAGGTCAGGCGGCCGGGTCCACGTGCTGGCTGACCGGTGCAGTCACATGTCCGGGCCGCTGTCGGGCGGTGAACTCGCCGATGGCTGCCTGACTTGCCCGTGGCACGGCAGCGTGTTCCGTATCGCCGACGGTTCGGTGGCCCGCGGCCCGGCCACCGCGCCGCAGCCCGCCTTCGAGGTCCGCGAGGTCGGCGGCGCCATCCAGATCTGCCTGCCCGGTGCCGGCTGAGGCCGCTGTTTTTTCCCGGTTCGCGTTAGACCCGCCAGCCCCTGGGTAGCGCACCGGCTCAGACGGTAGGGAAGGCAGTCCTCATGGAACGTTCAAGCATCACACAGCCTGGTCAGGACCAGGAGCATTCGACCGGTGAGCTGGTCAAGATGATGACCGAGCAGGTATCCGTGCTCATCCGCGACGAGCTCAAGCTCACCCAGCTGGAAATGACCAGCAAGGGCAAGGAGGCGGCGCTCGGGGCCGGGATGTTCGGAGCCAGCGGCGTGGTCGCCCTCTACGGCGTGGGCTGCCTGCTGGCCTGCGCGATCATCGCCATCAGCGGCGTGGTGGCGGCCTGGCTGGCCGCGCTCATCGTCGGTGTGGCCCTGCTGGCTGCCGCGGGCCTGGCCGCGCTGCTGGGCAAGCAGCGCATAAGTAAGGCCACGCCTCCGCTGCCCGAGCAGGCGGTGGCGGACGTCAAGGCCGATGTCGAGGAGATCAAGGGGAGGGCGCACCGATGAGCGCACCAGATCCGACACCCCCGTCCGCGCCGGACATCCAGCGGGAGATCGAGCAGACCCGGGAGCGTCTCGGGCAGACCGTCGAGCAACTGGCCGCTAAGGCCGACGTGAAGACCAGGGCCCAGGCCAAGGTCGCCGAGGTGAAGACCAGGGCGCGGGTCCGGGCGGCCGAAGCGTCGGAACAGGTCAGGCGGAACCCGGCGGTACGCCGCGACTGGCCGCTGGCCCTCGTCGCCGCGGGCATCCTGGTCATGGGCATTGCCCTGGCCCGGAGGCGGAGGACGACCTGACCACGGAGTCGATACCGCCGCAGAACGCGGTGTCCGGCGGCCCGGACAACCCTCTCGAACTGGGCGGGACCGGCTGGAAGAACACCCTCAAGCGCTCGGTGAAGAAGTACAGCCTCGACCGGTGCTCCATGACCGCGGGCAGCCTGGCCTACCACTGGTTCCTGTCGCTGTTCCCGGCCCTCATCGCCCTGCTCGGCCTGACCAGCCTGCTGCACATCAGCTCGTCCATGGTGCAGCATCTGGTCCACGGCCTGGAGACAGCGCTGCCGCAGGGCGCCTCGACCGTCTTCAGCCAGGCCATCACGACCGCGACCCAGCGGGGATCGAAGGTCACATCGGCCTCACCGGTGCCGCGTTCACCATCATCTGGAACGTGGTGCGCTGGGTAGTGACCGTCGTGCTGATCACGCTGCTGTTCTCGGCCTACTACTTCTTCGGCCCGAACCGCGAGACGCCCCGCTGGCAGTGGGTCAGCCCGGGCGGCGTGCTCGGCACGGTGATCTTCGTGCTGGCCTCGCTCGGGTTCTCGTTCTACGTGGCCAGGTTCGGCTCGTACGGCAAGAC
>DAIOWL010001467.1:0-1620 GCA_036758545.1 Streptosporangiaceae bacterium
TGGCCTCCTCGGCGACCGCCACGAAATACTCCAGCTGGTGAAGTTCCATAACTGGTGATTCTAGGTGGTGCTCATTGGGTGGCCCGCTGCTTATGGCCCGCTGCTACGGGGACACTGAGGATATGGACCGCGGACGCGCGGAAGCCCACCTGCGGCAGCTGGCCGAGGCCGAACTGCGCCGCGCGACCGCGCCCGGCGCCCGGAACCTGGGGCATTCCGGCAGGCTGGCGCTGGTCGCGCAGGCGCTGATCGCGTTGGGCGCGGTCGACCTGGGCACCGCCGACGAGATCCAGGCCGAACTCGATCTGGCCCTGGCCGTGCGGCAGCCCGGCGAGAGAGGCGCGGGGCGGCAGCAGCTGTCATGGGTCCGGCCTCGCCGGGACGTCACCGGGACGTTCGGCGGGTCACGGCCGGCATCGTGGCGGGTGGTGCCGGTCGGCCAGGTGATCCGGATCCGGGACGACGAACTCCGCGGCGACCTTGGCCTGCTCGCGTACCTGCAGACCGCGCACGGCGGCCGGTTTACGATGGCCGGCTGGTTGCACAGAGCCGCGCCGGCACCAGGCACCCAGCTGTCGCGTCCTCGCCGGCCCGTCTCCCGCCACTTCACCGCGGCCGATGACAAGGGCGCTGGCTACACCCTCCGCTTCAGCACCAGGATTTCCGGTTCCGCGGCGCTGGCGGGGGTGCTCGACCTGCACCCGGAACCGCAGCACGAGATCCGCTGGCTCGACCTGCGCGCCGCTCCCGGCGAACCCGCCACGCGCATTCACCTGGACCCGCAGGTCCCGGCGGATATCACCGTGACGAACACGGCGGGTAGCCCGGGAGAACTGCTGACCGACGTGATCGCCGCCCGGGTTCTCACCCTCGCATCGGCCCTCCGGCAGGAAACGCCCGGGCCGCTGGCTGCCGCCAGGCCAGCGGTACTGCCACTGCCGCATGTCGCCGCCTGGCTCGGTGACGTCGTGGCCGCGCTGGAGGCCGCCGGCGCCTTGCCCCCGTCCAGCCCGGCCCCGGGCCAGCTCGCCGGGTTGTGCGCCCGCCTGGGTATCACCGGCCACGGCATCACCACACCACCCGTCGCCGACCTGCCGGACCGGTGGCTGAGCATGCTGACCCGCCACCATCGCCGGACGCCGCCGCCGGCGCCCGCGCCCGGCAGCTGGTCCGCCACGGCGGCCGAGCTGCCGGAACTGGACGGCGCCAGGGTCGCCGTCCTCGGCCTGCACCATATCGAGCGCGGCACCATCCTGCACCTGCACGCAGGCGGCGTCACGATGGAAGACGACTGGGAGTATTACCGCGCGGTCAGGCCCCTGCCCGCCCTGTGGGTCCGCGACAGCGCGGGCCGCTGGCACGCCACGCGTGACTACGCCCCGGGGCCGCTGCGCGACAAGGGCGAGGTCACCCTGGAGCTGGTGATCACCCCGCCGCTCGACGCGGGCACCCGGTGGATCGACGTCGTGGCCGCCGGGAAATCGGCCCAGGTCCGGGCCAGGCTGCCGGTCCGCTGGACGTGGAATCCCTAGAACCGCCAGCGGGTCGCTCCGCCGGGGTCGACGGTGGCCAGCGCCGTGGCCGTTTTCGGGGTGAGGCGGTAGACGTGCCAGGGCGGCG
>DAIOWL010001468.1:0-1619 GCA_036758545.1 Streptosporangiaceae bacterium
CGAGGGCACGGGGCAGGCCGTAGCCGGCCTGATGGACCGGCTGTCGCCTCCCCGGCGGTCCTCCCGATCGGGTCGTGGTGAGCAACGCACGCTGGCCGATGCCGCAGACGCGGAGGGTTGCTTATCGGGGTTCCTCCTGGTGGACGGCGGCGAGCAGTGCGGAGTAAGCACGGACCAGCGCGGCATGCTCCAGCGGGAGCAGAGGGCTGTCGGGGGGGCAGCCCTCCCGAACCCACTGGTCCGACAGATCCATCGCCTCCACCCGGTGGACGGCGGCTGGCCTGACCATGGCCTCTGCCTTGCCGAAAAGATAGCTGTACAAGCGGGTCACCGATTCAACCAGCTCGTCGCCCGTCTCCGCGGGATGGAGCGCGTACTGGCGCTTCCGGTGTGCCCGCCACCAGTCGATCTCCAGGCTGGCTGCTTGGGCCGGATCCGCCGGCTCGCCGAAGCGGAGCCTGACCAGTGCGTAAAGCTCGTGCATGCGGGCTTGGGCGCCGTCAGGGTCGTTGTCGGGGAATGGTGCCCACAACTGGACGGCCCGCAGCATCAGCCAGGCACCCTGCACGATCCGCGGCACGTTCGTGCCGAAGCCCAGCCGGAGCAGCCTGGCCGAAGCCGCCAGCAGGCGGGGCCAGCGGCGCAGGTAGTAGGCCACCCACATCCGGTGCTCCAGGTCGGCGAGGCGGAAGGGATCGAAGGACCGGAGTTCGTCCGCCGACCCTATGTTCAACCACCAGATGCCCACGGGCTCATCCCTTCCTCTTCACTCGGGTCACGCCGACCTAGCCCTGAGACGCATAGACGCCGAGTTCGGCGCGAAGCCGGTTCCGGGCCCGATGCAGGCACGACTTCACGCTACCGAGCGAGATGCCACTAAGGGCGGAGATCTGCTGGTCCCTCATGTCAAAGGCGCCGGCCCCGCACGCTGCTGCCTAGAAGGGTGCCGGAATGTGCCGTAGTGGCAGGTCCGGTTCCAGGTAGCCGCGGGGGGGCTGCCGTTTGGGTAGCTTGATGTCCCGGTGGGCGAGCGGCTTGTACGGGACCTGACCGAGCAGGTGGGTGATGATGTTGAGCCGGGCGCGCTTTTTGTCGTCGGCGTCCGCGATATACCAGGGTGCCCACGCGGAATCGGTCGCGGCGAACATCGCGTCCCTGGCCCTGGAGTAGTCATACCAGCGGCTGTAGGACCTCAAGTCCATGGGGGACAGCTTCCAGATCTTCCTCGGGTCGTTGATCCGGCTTTCCAGCCGCCGGGTCTGCTCGTCGGGGCTGACCTCCAGCCAGTATTTCAGCAGCAGGATCCCGGAATCGGTCATGGCCTTCTCCCAGGCGGGTGCCAGCCCCAGGAACCGCTCGGTCTCCTCCGGCTTGCAGAAGCCCATGACCCGCTCCACGCCCGCGCGGTTGTACCAGCTGCGGTCGAAGATCACGACCTCGCCGGCGGCCGGAAAATGCTGGATGTACCGCTGGACGTACATCTGCGATTTCTCTCGCTCGGTCGGGGTGGGCAGCGCGACGACCCGGAACACGCGCGGGCTGACCCGCTCGGTGATCCGCTTGATCGTGCCTCCCTTCCCGGCGGTGTCGCGGCCCTCGAACACGATGCAGATCTTGGC
>DAIOWL010001469.1:0-1619 GCA_036758545.1 Streptosporangiaceae bacterium
AACCTGCTGCGGACCCTGGCTGACGGTCGTGGCTCCGACGAGGCGGCGGCTACGTCGGCTGCGATGCGCCCCGACGCGGCTCGTTAGGCCATCCACCGCCCTGGGCTTGGCTACCGGTTCGCAAGGCTGGAGGACGTTTGCCAGTGAGGAACGGGGTAAGGGGCCGGTTCGCAGCTTCAACCCAGGGAGTCATCTCATGGCCAGGCACGACGTCGATCCCGTGCTCCAGCAGCTGGTGCGGGCGGTCAACGAGTCAGGGCAGGCCGCGGTGCCCGTCACCATCTCGGTCCACGGCACTGTACTGACCGGGAATCTCATCGCCCAGAGCAGGTACTTCAGCGAGCTAGTCGAGGGGAATCCGCTGATGAGCGCGCTGGAGCCGGGCTCGGGTCTGCTGGGCAAGGAGTACGCCAAGGAGGCGGAGGCCGAATCCGGCCACCATCTGCACGTGCGGGCAACAGGTATCCGCAGCGACGGCGAGACTGCCGAAGGCCTGTGGCGTATCGGCCTGGGGTCAGTCGACGGCTGGGCCCTGCGCGCTGTCGCCCACCCGGATGCGGAGGAAGACCGGGGACCGTTTGCGCGCCTGCTCGGTACTCCGTAACCGCCCTCATACCCAGGCGCCGGGCACGCCTGCACCGGGCGTGCCCGGGTCTAACGAGATATGCCGCCGCTTTATCCATCGTCAGCGGATAATTATCGTGCCTCTTCGGGCTTATCGGCGTACCGGAGCATTACTGGTTACCGCAATCGGCGGCGACCTCGGCGAGCGAGCCGGGCTGGCCGGTGAACCACGGCAAGCTGCGGCGGTATCCTCCACGAATGGAGGTGGCGTGGCACCGGAACTTGACGAGGAGTTTGATCTCGGCACCCTTCACACGCTCCGCGCGAAAGTGCTTTTCCAGGCCTGTCGGGCGGGCCTATCGGAGAGCCGGGCCACGGATGTGGTTCTTGCCGTTCACGAACTGGCGGCCAACGCCATCCGCCATGGCGCGGGCGCGGGACGGCTGCGCGTATGGAAACTGGTAAGGGAATTTTGTTGTCAGGTTGACGATGGTGATCCGCCGCCCGAAGATCCCGTCTGGCACCCGGTCGGCTCTGCAACCAATGCAGCCGACGCGCTCAGCCAGACTCTGACAAGCGGAATGCCTAGCCCGCCGGGGCACGGGTTGTGGCTAGTACGTCAGGTGGCGGACCGGATGAGCATGGCGTCCGGCCCTCGCGGCACTTGCGTCAGGGTTGCCTTTAACCTGCCCTGAGCGGCACGGGCGTCCCTCGCCGACGGCCCCTCGCTGCTGTGTATGCGGTTCCCAAGTCGATCCGGACGCTGTCCTGTCCGACCTTGGCGAGGGAATGTTCCCAGATCACGCCGGGCCAGTGATAGCGCGCGCGGCCTTCGGCGGGCCGGTACTCCGCGGTATGCAAGGTCCCGAAGCCCTCGCGGAACCGGGCAGCCCCAACTTCACCCAGCTGCCGGTCAACGCGCCCAAGTGCCCGATCGCGCATTTCCAGCAGGACGGGCACATGGCCATGATGAACCCGGCGGGCCGGGTCAACTACGAGCCCAATTCCTGGGATCCGCCTGGCCCGCGGGAGGATCCGGTGGCCGGTTTCCGCAC
>DAIOWL010001470.1:0-1616 GCA_036758545.1 Streptosporangiaceae bacterium
CTGGGCGGCGCGGGCCAGGCGCGGGGTCATCCAGGTGAGCATCGACGGGATCTGCGCGCGCCACGTGGTCATGGTGTGCCCGCTGCCCGGGGTGAGGGTCAGTGGCGCTTCCGGCTGCCGCGGCCGCAGCTCGTGCCAGAATCGTTCGGCGCTGAGCACGTCCTGGCCGTCGGCCGCCCCCGCACCCAGCCAGAACCTGGGGACGACGGCGGCCGCGGGCAGCTCGTCGAGCGGGGTGTTCTCGTCCCGTAGCCGGTCATCGCCGCCGAACGGGCTGACCTGCCGTCCGGTTCCGGCCAGCTGGTTGTCCAGCGGCGTGAAGTAGCCGCTGAGCACTCCGGCGAACCCGTACCGGTGCGGGTAGCGCAGCGCCATGTTGGCGGCGCAGTACCCGCCCTCGGAGTAACCGGCCACGGCCCAGGCCGGCCCCGGCCGCGATACCCGAAGCATGCGCGCGACCTGCCCGGGCAGGTCCACCGCCAGGTAGGTCAGGTCCTGCGGGCCGCCCGCCTGGTTCAGGCATTGCAGCGAGATCCTCGCGCCGCCGTTCGCGTCCGGCATGACCAGGACGGCGGGCCGGGCGAGCTTGTCCGCCAGCAGGCGGTCGAAGGCTCGCGTCACACCGACCACGGTGATCCAGTCCTGCGGCACGCCGGGCTGGCCGTGGATGAGTTCGATCACCGGGAACCGGTAGGCCCGGTACGCAGGCTGGAAGTACTGCGGCGGCAGGTAGACGTATACGACCCGGGTGATGCCGCTGCGCTGGCCGGTCACCGTGGTCCGCATCAGGTAGCCCTGCCGCTGGGCCAGCTCGAGATGCGCCCGGCTCCCGTCGAGCGTGCCGGATCGCGACCCGGCGGCGAGCTCGACGTGGGGCACCTGGGGCGCCGCGCTGGCACCTTGCTGGGTGAGGTCCGCCACCATGGCGCCCCAGGTCTGGTAGTAGCCGTAGTACTTGTTGACGCCCAGGACGCCGAACATCATGGCGGGAACGAACGCGAGGCACGCCGCGAGGACGCGGAAGGCCGCGCGGCGGGCCGCCAGCGTCCGCCACATCAGCACGCCGAAGATCGCGATCAGCAAGGCGAAGAGCACAGTGCTCTGGGGTTCCAGCATTCAGGCCTCCGGATCTGGGACCCGGAAAGAACCTCATGCCGCCGTTCGCGCCCCCGCGCGCGGCACTCCCCGTACGAGCCCCCGTATGGACAGATCCTGCCTATACGGAGCCCGCGCCGCTCGGTCTGATACGCCCGGAAGCGCCGTTTAGTGCGGCATCTCCGCGACACCCTGGGCTACCGCGCACGGCGCGCACAGCCGTACGCCCGCCTGCCCGACCCGCCTGGTCAGCACGGCCCGGCCGTCGCACACGCCCTTGTCATCCGGATGGGCCGTGCCGCACTGGCACCGGCATGCGCGCCAGTCTCCGGACAACGCGGAGCGCCCGGCCTCGACCGCAGCCCGGATCGCCGGGTCGAGTTTGTTCATCGCGTCGGAGGTCGCGGCCGACACCTGCTGCCGCCACTCCCCCAGCGCGGCCGTGGCGGCCTGCCACGCCGCGGCGAGCTGCTGGTTCGGGTCGCCTGCGTTATCAGCCATATCCGTATTTTCTCACCCCG
>DAIOWL010001471.1:0-1612 GCA_036758545.1 Streptosporangiaceae bacterium
GCGGCGGCCCCGACGACCTCCTCGACGTCGAGGTAGGACCCGATCGCGATGGTCTTGTCCGCCAGGCGCGCCGGGACCGAATCCGCGTCCGCGTCCGCTACCGTCAGCACGGTCTCGATGCCCAGCCGCCGGCAGGTGCGGATGACGCGGACCGCGATCTCGCCCCGGTTGGCGATCAGCACCCGCCGCAGGATCACCGGTCGGCCCTGATCCGCAGCAGCGCGGCCCCCTGCGCCGCGAACTCGGCATTCGCCACGCAGAACTCCGCGACCACCCCGGCCACGCCCGCGGGCACCGAGTTCATCAGCTTCATCGTCTCCACGATGCCGATCACGGTGTCCGGGCCGACCCGGCTGCCCGCCTCCACGAACGGCGCCGCCCCCGGCCGCGGCGCCCGGTAAAACGTCCCCGGCAGCGGCGCCCGCACCACCACCATCCCCCCGTCCTCCTCCCCGCCCCCCTCAGCGATCCCACCAGCCTCATCCGCCTCCCCGCCCCGGCCCTCGTCCACTGGGGTGAAGGGGCCCTTGCCCCCGTTCCCGCCCTCGTCCACCGGGGTGAAGGCGCCCTTGCCCCCGATAGATGGGGGTGGGGGCCCCTTCACCTCAAGTGCCGCGCTCGCCGGACCCGCGCTCGCCGGGGCCGCGCCCTCCGGGGCCGCGAGCGGGTCCGGGGCGGAGAGGACCTGGGTGGACTGGGTCCAGCCGGTGGGGGTGCGGCGGAGGGTGAGGCGGAATCTCGGGGTTTCCAGGTCGAGTTCGTCGTAGGGGAGCGAGTCGAGCAGGGCGAGGATGTCCGCCACGTCGTCGTTGGTCAGAGGGTTGACGTCCATCTACAGCCCCCTGGAGAACCGGGCGAGCACGTGGTCGCTGGCCTTCGCCTGCGGGGACGCGATGGGTCCCCGGTCGCGCGCCGCCCAGACCGTCTCCGGGCGGCTCTGCAGCAGCACAAACCGGCCGGGGCTGTCGCCGAGCAGCGCCCACTCGATGTCCTGGGGCACGCCGTAATGGTCCTCGACCTGCTGCCCGAGCCGGGCGAGCGCGCGGACCTCGTCGTCGGTCAGGCACGGGGTCTCCCGCAGCGAGACCGCCATCGGAGTGGCGGAGATCCCCTGACCGTTCGGCGTAAATGAATGAACCCGCAGCTTGACGCCGACCCGCCGCCCGGTGATCTCGCCGGTCACCTTGCTCACCGTGAAGCTGTCCGGCGTCACCTCGCCGCCCACCAGGGCCGACCCCAGCCCCCAGGTTCCCTCGATGGCCACCACCGAACGGTCGCCGGTGACCGGGCTGCGGGTGAACATCACGCCGGCCGAGCGCGGGTCCAGCATCGGCTGCACGACGACGCCCATGGCCAGGCCGTCTTCGCCGGTGCCCTGGCGGCGTCGGTAGGTGATCGACTCGTCGTTGTACAGGCTGGCCCAGCAGGCGCGCACCCGGTCGAGCACCGCGTCGGTGCCGTGGACCGCCAGGTAGGTGTCCTGCAGCCCGGCGAAGCTGGCCTCAGCGCTGTCCTCCAGCGTGGCACTGGACCGGACCGCCACCGGGCCGGCGCCCAGGGCCGCGTAGGCCGGCGCGATCTCGGAAACGACCTCAGCCGGCAGCGCCGCAGC
>DAIOWL010001472.1:0-1611 GCA_036758545.1 Streptosporangiaceae bacterium
CGCCGAGGTCGCGTTCGTCAGCTCCACCGACATGCCGTTCCTGCACCCGGCGTTCATCCGGCGAGTGCTGGGCGTAGCGGTCCAGGGCACAGGAACGGATGTGGTGCTGCCGGTCGCCCGCGGGTACAAGCAGCCGCTGGCCGCCGCGTACCGGGTCTCGCTCGCGGAAACCGCCGAGCGCCTGGTCATCCAGGACCGGCTGCGGCCCGCGTTTCTCTTCGGGGAGTGCCGGGTGGAGACGCTGGATGACGCCGCGCTGAAACAAGACCCGGTGCTCGCCGCGCTCGACCCGGATCTGGACTCGGTGCTGAACGTCAATACTCCCGCCGACTACGCGGCGGCACGCGCCCGGCCAGCACCTGAGGTGACGGTCCGTTTCCTCGGCAACGGGCCGCACGTGGTCCGGGCCGCTACGGTCGGCGACGCTGTCGATGCCCTGGACATCGTGTTCGACCGGCCTGTGACGGCCGTCCTGAACGACCACCAGCTCACCCGCGACAGGGCGGTACCGCTCGCGGCGGGCGATACGGTCCTCTTCCTGCCCGCGGACGCGGACGCGGACGGGTAACGGGTGATCCGGCCCGGGGACCGGTGTCGTACCCGGGTGAAGAGCATCGCCGGGACCACGGCGGGAACGCCGCGCCGCGCGAACACGAGGAGGGGACATGGCCACACCGCAGGCAGCCCTGGCCGCCGCGTACGAGAGCTGGAACGCCGGCGACCTGGACGGGTACCTGTCCTTGTACGACGAGGGGATCGCCTTGCACGGCTATTCCCCCGAGCCCATGAGCAAGGACCAGGTCCGCGGCTTCTACCAGGGGATATTCAGCGCCTTTGACACGCCGAAGCTCGAGTTCCACGAGGTGCTGTGGGACGGCGACGTGGCCAGCATCCGGTTCACCATGACCGGCCGGCACGTGGACGAGTTCATGGGCGTACCCGCGAGCGGAACGGCCATCGCGCTGCCCGGCATCACCATCCTGCACTTCCGCGGCGACCGTGTCGTCGAGCGTTTTTCCCAGGCGGATATGCTGGGCCTGCTAATCCAGGTTGGGGCCGTGCCGGCTCCGGCCTGAACCCGGTGGCGGGCATAGTCCGCCTATCAGTGGGTATGGGCGATCGGTCTGTCTGCTGGCCGTGAGTCGCCGCCGGGCGGGTACACCTGCCGGGTGGCCGCAAACTGGCATGGTGGCGTAGCTTCTCGTCGCCTTTCGTAGCTCTCCCGGCGTCGTCGTCGCAAGATGGGAGGGCAGGATTGATAGGCGCTATCGCTCCGTTGGACCCGGTGAGCCGGTGGGCGCGCGGCGATCTGCTGGTGGTCGTGCTGCTGGTACTGGGAGCGATACTTCTCACCAGGTTCGCGGAATGGTCCCGCGGCCGGTACATCGCCTACATCGACGCGCGCGTGAACCACGACGATGAGCTGGTGCGTTCGGAGGCCGCCAAGCACCGTCAGGTCGTCGCGCAGGTCGTCACCTGGGCGGCGCTGGCGGTCATCTACAGCGTGACCGCCGTCCTGATCATCCAGAACCTGGGCGTGCCCTGGGCCGGCCTGGTCGCGCCGGCCGCCCTGCTCAGCGCCGCGCTGGGGTTCGGCCTGCAGCGGTTCGT
>DAIOWL010001473.1:0-1609 GCA_036758545.1 Streptosporangiaceae bacterium
CGGTGCCCAGCGCCCCGGTCTCGTCCTGGCGCTGGCGTAGCGGCAGCCATGAGGACATCCCGGGATTCATCCCGGGATTCATCCCGGCGGCGACCCCCTCCGGCGCCGTCCCCGGAGGAAGAGATAGCTGCATCGAGGCGGGAACTGCGGCCCGTTCGGCCAGGGTCCCGTGCGGAGGCCGGACGAAACCTGTGTAGATGAGTGCGCCGCTGGCCGTCCGGGCCACCGCGTCGACGCCCGGGACCAGGGGCCAGGTCCCCGTGCTGCCGTAGTGCCGCCCGGCCGCGATGGACCGGACCACCGGGTGGATCCCGGCCGCCACGATCTCGACCAGCTCGTAACCTTCGGGCACCTGCGGGTCGTCGAAGTCCGCGTACTCGGGCACCTCGCCCGGGCCGCGCAGTACCGCTGCCTTCATCGCTTCTCCTTAACGACGTTAAATTAGGACCTATCGCAGTCTGCCTTTAACGACGTTAAGCTGTCAACCGTGACGCGTGGACTGACCAAGGCGGCCATCGTGGCCGCAGGGCTGGAGGCCCTGGACGAAACCGGGCTCGACGGGCTGACGGTCCGGGTCGTCGCCGGCAAGCTCGGCGTCCAGCCGCCCGCGCTGTACTGGCATGTCCGCAGCAAACAGGACCTGCTCGACGAGATGGCGACCGCGGTGTGGCGGCAGATCGCCGCCGCCCTGGCCGAGCTCGATCCGGATCTGCCCTGGGATCAGGGCATGACGGCGTTCGCCACCATCACCCGGCGGGCCCTGCTGTCCCATCGCGACGGCGCCACGATGGTCAGCGGCACCTACCTCACCGACCCGGCCGTGCTGCGCGGCCAGGAGGCGGGGCTGGCGTCGCTGGCCCGGCAGGGTTTCACCGTGGCCGACGTGGTCCGCGCGTACCAGCTGGTCTACAGCTTCACGATCGGGTTCTGCATCGAGGAGCAGGCGGTGGCGCAGGCCGGTGACGACCGGTACTCACTCAGCCGCCGGGCCGAACGGGTCGGCGCCACGACGCACCCGCTGGCGGCCGAGGCCGGGCCGGTCATCTTCGGCGATCCGGACACGCGGTTCGCCGAACTGGTCGCGATCCTCGTGGATGCCGCCGGCCGGCTGCGGGCGCCGGCCGGGGAAGCCTCAGGACGCGAGCGTCGGACGGGGAGCGCCGGGGCCGAGCGGAAAGACGACCAGCCGCGGTCCGAGACGCCGCCGGAGCCGGTGCACCGGGTCGAGGTGCAGTCCCCGGGCCAGCCATGATCCGCGTTGCCTGGTGGTCACCAGAAGCACCGCGGCATAGTCGTGGCTGCGGGTCTCCGACCGCACCGCCTTGAGCAGATCCTCTTCGTCGGTGATGAGGCCGCTCGCTTCGCAGCCGACGGTCTTCAGGTGCCGCACCGCCAGGTTCAGGCGGTGTTCGGCGGCCGCCCCGAGGTTATGACTCGGCTGGGGCGCGACGGGAAACTTCCCCGCCCCCGCGCCGAGAAGAAGCTCGGCGGCGGGCAGCCGGGCCTGGCGCGTGTTGGCCAGCGACAGCACCACCGCCTCGCACGGCTCTCGCTCTTGCTGCGCGACGAGATAGCTGATCGGCTCCAGCTCGAGTTCTTCGTCGGCGGC
>DAIOWL010001474.1:0-1607 GCA_036758545.1 Streptosporangiaceae bacterium
TCCGCCCGGACCGTGTTGCTCGGCGCGCTGTAGCCGATCGACATGCTGATGACCTTGGCGCCGTGGGTTACCGCGTACTTGATGCCGTTGGCCAGCGACTGCTGGATAACGGCCTCCTCTTCCCGCTCGTACTTGCCGTAGTGCGGGTCAGCGCGATCGGGGATGACCCGGATCGACAGGATCTGTGCCGCCGGCGCGGTGCCGGTGACCCCGCTGAGGCCGCCGTCGTGGCCGTGCCCGGCGATCAGCGACGCCATCCAGGTGCCGTGCACGCCCCAGTCGCTGCTGGACGGACGGGTGGTCACGCCGGTGTAGTTGGGACCGGCGATCACCGACCCGGACAGGTCGCTGACGTGCGGGTTCACGCCACTGTCGATGACCGCGACGGTGACCCCGGCGCCACGGGTCACCGACCAGGCCGCCTGGGCGTTGAGCATGCTCAGCACCCACTGTTCTTTGGCCTGGATGCTGTCGATCGAGGCGGCGGCCGCGTCCGGGGCCGGGGCGGCGGCCAGCGCGGCCAGGCTGACCAGGCCGGCCGCGGCGAGCAGGGCGATTCCGGGACGCCACCCCCGGGTCAGCATCCCGGCGTCCCCGGGCAGCGCGGCGGGGGCGGAGCGGCGGCGAGCGTGTGCGCGACGGATTGGGCGACGCCCTTCGCCAGGTAGGTCATTTCGGCGTCGGAGTACGGGTCGTCCTTCACCGGCACCCGCGGCCGGCTGTCCGCGTAACCGGCGGCGTACATGATGAGGTACGGGCCCGCGGTGAAGCTCTTGGAGATCTGCCTGTGGTAGTCGTAGACACCGGCTTGCGCGCCGCGGAAGCGGACCACCTGGACGCCAACCGGCAGCCCGCCGGGGGCGCTGGCCGCACGCGCCGCGGTCAGCCTCGGCGGGGCGAGGCCGCTGTTCGCGCTGGTGGCCGCCGCGGCGTTCGGCAGCACCGCGACGCCGACGGTCATCACGTAGCTCCTGGTGGCGTCGACGTAGGTCGCCCTGAGCACCGCCTCGCACCCGTGCTTGCGCAGCACCGTGCCGGCCGCGGCGCTGGTCACTGCCTTGGCGCAGTCCGATTCCTGGGGCGCGATGCTGATCCGGAGCGCTTGCAGGTGGAGCGGGGACACGTCGTTGAGCACGCTGGCGGGGAGCTGGTAGGGAACCGAGGCCGGGAAGATCTGCCCGGCGGGTATGGTCTGCCAGCGGCGCATGACCTCCCACGCCTTGATCTGGCTCTGCTCCTCGGCGCTAAAATGCCGGGGCAGTACCTGGATGGCCAGCCCGACCGCGGAGATGGCGAACCCGGCCAGGCCGAGGATCAAGGCGATGACGGCGGCCGCACGACGGCCACGTCCCGCGGGCGCACCGCGCTCGCGGCGGCTGCCGTCCGTCCCGTCGGCGTACATACCGTCACCGTGTATCCCGTCGCCATGACCCCGGGGGGGTATGGGGGGGTCGGCCCCCCCATGAGCAGGGGGGGTCTGGGGGGGATCGTTCCCCCCGGAGTAAGCAGGGCCCTGGTTAACGTATACCCCGGACACGCGGCGCCATTGGTCACCGCGCGCCCCGGGATCCGCCGTCACAAGGAAAATGGTAGGGCTAGATTCAGGC
>DAIOWL010001475.1:0-1606 GCA_036758545.1 Streptosporangiaceae bacterium
CCCGGCGAAGTTCCGCGCTTCGTAGGCGGCAAACGCGACCGCGAGCTGATGGCGGCGCTGCAGACTCGCTAGCCGGCGGAAGTCCGTCAGTCCCTCGCGTTCCTCTTCGGCCATGTGATCGCTGTTGGCCAGGTTCGCCCCTGCGACCGCGCCGAACCACTCGTCGGTACCCACCTGATGGCGTGCGACCTCAGCGACCGCATCCCGGATCTCGTTGTGATCCTTGATGGCGTCGAGCGTCTCCCCCTCCACCCCGGCCGTCCGGTGCGCGGCCAGCCCCACCTGCAGCAGGACCGGGTAGAAGATGGCCTCCTCGGCCGCCGCGTGCAGCTCGAGGAACGAAGCCAGCCGGTCCCAGATCGCGGACAGCACCCCGATATCGGCCCGGTCGATCTGCTCCAGGATCGCGAACAGCCGCCGCTGCTCACGATGGTCATCAAGGATCAGCTCGGTGATGTCCAACGTTCCTCCCTGGCGCCCGTGTCCTCCTGGCATGCCCACCGGGACCCGACGATAACGCACAACGCTCAGCCGGCTCCGGCCGGCCAGCCGGGGTATGGTCACTGCCATGCCGGAGCGCACATCCGATCCGCAGGTCATCCCCTACCTCCTGTATGCAGATGCCGGCGCGGCAATGGACTGGCTGATCGGGACCTTCGCTTTCACCGAGCGAGTGCGTGACCAGCGCAGCGACGGAATCGTCAGGCACGGAGAACTGCTGCTCGACGATGGCGGCGTGATCATGGTCGGTACCCCCGAGCCCGGCTTCCGGGGCCCCCGCGAACTCGGTGAGGTAACCCAGCTGCAGGTCATCACGATCACGGATGTGCCGGCCCACCGCGACCGGGCCCTGGCCGCCGGCGCCACCATATCCGAGGTCAGCATCCGGGCCGGTCAGGCCCGCAGCTATACCGTCGACGACCCCGAAGGCCACCGCTGGTACTTCAGCGAGCCGCTGTAACTAAGCCTGAACGTTGAGCTGCTCGATGGGATCGGTAGGCATGCCCATCGCCTCCAGTAGCTCCCGCAACTCATCCCTCTCTCCAGGACTGACGGGCGTGTGATGCTTGGCCAGCGATGCGGCGATTTCTATGGTCAGCAATCCGTATTCGCCGCCTCCGCGCATCTGTTGGACACTCCACAGAGCGCTCTCGGTCAAGCGGTCAGCGAAGCGTTCCGGTAGTGCCTCAGCCTTATCGATGATCTCGTCTTCGGTCATGACTTGCCTCTCCTCGGATTGCGTACCACACCAGGGCCGCCCTCTTCAGGCCAGCCAGTCACGATGTCTCCACTGGGTTCGACCACGGCCCAGACCTTTACGGAGTCGCGGGTACCCGTACACAGCCAGGTGTCATTCCTATCCTGATGAGTAGGTGGATTGTCGGGCTTGCGCGCGACATCGAGAATGCTGGCGATGACTCGTTCATCAGTCCAGCTTGCCGGGAACTCGGTCTTGCCTGGCTTGCCTACCCCGTGCCGGTGGCCGCCGCCTGTCTTGTCCCCGTCGAGTATGTGGGTGGTCCGCTCGGGCGTGACGTGGATGTCCTCGGCCTTCGGCCGGTCCTCGGCATCAACCGAATCCCACCCCGAACGTTCCGCATCGACC
>DAIOWL010001476.1:0-1604 GCA_036758545.1 Streptosporangiaceae bacterium
AGGATGCGGCCGAGCGGGGCGAGCGGGCCGGGCAGCAGGTCCTTGGCGCCGACCGCGTGCGGGCCGAGGACCACGGGCGGGCGCAGCAGGTACAGCGCGGGTCCGGCGGCGCCGGCCGCCTCGGCCTGGAGCAGGTGCTCGAGTTCGGCCTTCTCCTGCGCGTAGAACAGCCGGGCGGCCGGGCGCACCGGCCACTCCTCGGTCATCCCGACCGGGTTGTCGGGATGGAAGCCGTAGGCCGCCACCGAGGAGGCGTAGACGAACCGGCGCGCTCCGGCCTGCGCCGCGGCCCGGAAGGCGTTCAGCGTGCCGTCGACGTTGACCGCGCGGATCGTCTCGGCGGACGCGCCCCCGGTGACCAGGAACGCCAGGTGCACCACCACGTCGGCGCCCGCGAACGCGTCAAGCAGGGCCGCTTCGTCACGGACGTCGCCGCGGCGGTACTCCAGCTTGGTCCAGCCGTAGGCGGCCGGGTCGAACGGGCGGCGGGCGATGCCCACGATCCGCGCCACCCGGTCCTCGGCCTGGAGCAGGGGGATCAGGCCGAACCCGAACGTCCCGGTCGGGCCGGTCACCGCGACCGTCAGCTCGCTCTCCGCGCTCACCACCCCAGCGTGCCACACGCGACACCATCAGCATCACGGTTCGTATGCGCCGGAGCAGCTGGAACGTCATGAAACCCCGGATCCACTGCGCTCTAACGCACTGGATCCCCGGTTTCACTGCGTCGGCAAGGAGCGGGGCGGGGGTCTGCGGGCGGCTTAGGGGGTGGTGGGGCGGGAGCGGATGGCGGCGACTTCGTAGAGGGCGATGCCGGCGGCTACGCCGGCGTTGAGGGATTCGGTGCGGGCGGCGATGGGGATGCGGACCAGGACGTCGCAGGACCGGGCGACGATACGGGACAGGCCGCGGCCCTCGGAGCCGATGACCACGACCAGCGGGGCGGTGGCCAGCTCCAGGTCGCGGACGGGTGTGTCGCCGGCCGCGTCCAGGCCGGCCACGAAGACGCCGGCGTCCTGGTAGGAGGCCAGGGTGCGGGCCAGGTTGGCGGCGCGGGCCACCGGGACCCGGGCCAGCGCGCCCGCGGAGGCCTTCCAGGCGCCCGCGGTGACGCCGGCCCCGCGCCGGGACGGGACCACGACCCCATGGGCGCCGAACGCGCCTGCCGATCGCGCCACCGCCCCCAGATTGCGCGGGTCGGTGACGCCGTCCAGCGCGACGATCAGCGGCAGCTGGCCGGCGTCGGCGGCCCGGGTGAGCAGGTCGTCGGGGTGCGCGTAGTCGTACGGCCGCACGCGGAGCGCCAGGCCCTGGTGCAGCGCGCCGCCGGTGAGCCGGTCGAGCTCGGCCTGGCCGGCCTCGAGCACGGCCACGCCGCGGTTGGCGGCCAGCTTGATGGCCTCGCTGATCCGCTCGTCGTGCTGCGCCCGGGCGCCGACGTACAGGGCGGCCGCGGGCACGGCGGCCCGCAGCGACTCGACCACCGGGTTGCGGCCGGCGACGAACTCGGCAGCGTCTCCGGAGCCGCGCGACGCGTGGGCGGAGGGGCCGGATGAGGGCGCGGCACCGCGGGCGGCACGCGCCGGGGAAGCGGCGTTGCCGTC
>DAIOWL010001477.1:0-1602 GCA_036758545.1 Streptosporangiaceae bacterium
CCTAGGGGAGTGATTCCAGCGACTTGAAGTCATCTTGGACGCGGGAGCAGACGTTCGTGTACAGAGCGGAGGATTCCCGGTCAACGTAGTGATCGCGGTCGCCGGGCCTCGAGGAGTCCCACGTACTGGGCGCGGTCGCAACGCTGAAGTCAGAAAAAGACCCCGACTGCCACCCGGCAAGCATGTCCACACAGCGACGCTAACCCAGGCTTATGACAGGCTGACAGCCTGTACCGCATGGGACCACCCGGATCATCCAGGACGAGTTCATCCGGCACGGTCAACTCGCTGCGCCCTGCTGCGAGACGCCCCCTTCTGCATGTTATGCCTGTGATCTTCCTTCTCATTTCGGCCATCCCTGACAGGCTTGGTCGTCCGTGATGATGGGAGCCTGCAGTGCATGCTGGGGATTCGAGCCTGGTCTGTTCGCACCGCTCCGGGGTGCTGGTGGCCCGGACCGGGGTGCCGCTGGCCGATGTGTACCTGGAGTTCCTGGGCGGCCGGTGCCGGCCGAATACGGTGCGGGCGGCGGCTTATGACCTGAAGGTGTTCTTCGCTGCGGTGGGCAAGCCGGCGGATGAGGTCCGGCCCGCCGACGTGCTGGCGTTCATCACTGCGCAGCGGACTGGCCAGCTCGGGGAGCGCGGCGCGCTGCAGCCGCTGAAGACGACCGCCGAGCCGGGCGGGGTGTCGGCCGCGACGGTGCGGCGGCGGTTGTCGATCGTGTCGGGGTTCTTCGCGTTCTTGCAGGCCCGCGGGGACGTGGCGGCGAACCCGGTGCCGCGGGGGCTGCCGACCCGGCGGGAGCGGTCCCGCCCGGGTCAGGGCGTCCCGCTGGTCCGCGCCGTCCGGCGGCTGCCGCGGATCCTGGCCCCCGCCGAGGTCGATGCGCTGATGGCGGCGCTGCGCACGCACCGGGACCGGGCCATGGTCGCGGCGATGGTGCTGGGCGGGCTGCGCCGCTGCGAGGTCCTCGGGCTGCGGCTGGGTGACCTGCACGCCGCTGAGCGGCGGGTGTTCGTCGCCGAGGGCAAGGGCGGCCGGCAGCGGCTGATCCCGGTGTCGGGCCGGTTCTTCGCCGTGGTGGCCGCCTACCTGGACGCCGAGCGGCCGCCCGGCGCCGGCACCGACCGGGTGTTCGTGGTGCTGAAGGGGCCGCGCCGCGGGCAGCCGCTGTCGGCCAAGGGGGTGGAAGTGGTCCTGTCGGCGGCGCGGCGCCGGGCCGGTCTGGAGCATGCGACCTGCCATGAGCTGCGGCATACCTGCCTGACCCGGCTGCGGGAGGCCGGGATGGCGCTGGAGGCGGTGCAGGCCCAGGCCGGGCACGCCTCGATCGAGTCCACCCGGATCTACCTGCACCTGGCCGATGACTGGCTTGCCGCGCAGTACCGCAAGGCCGCCGAGGTGATCGACGCGCAGGTCTTCGCCGGCCTGCCCGCCGCGCCGGTGCCCGGGGGCCGGCGGTGAGCGGCCCGCCGCGGGGTCTGAACGGGATGGCGGTGCTGCCGGGCTGGGCCGAACTGGAGGCCGCCGTGCCGCAGGTCGCCGCGACGATGCGCCGCTACCTGACCCAGATCGGCTGCGTGCTGCGCCCGGGCAGCG
>DAIOWL010001478.1:0-1596 GCA_036758545.1 Streptosporangiaceae bacterium
GTCGGCCACGGCGGCCCGGAGCGCCCGGTGTTCCTCCGGTTCGGCAAAGTCCACGCAACCCGTCCCTGATTGTGACTCACCATTCACTAGCGACCTTAGCGCCTGAATGCAACACTAGCCAGATGACGGCGCAGGCAACATCGGCTTCGTCCCGGGGCGCTCCGGGGCGGCCGGCTCGGCGCCGCGATCCGGGGCGGAAGGAACGGATCCTGGTGGCAGCCGCCGCATTGGGCGCCCGGCGCGGTTTCGACGCGATCTCCATGGCGGACATCGGCGCCGAGGCCGGCATCGTCGGGTCCGGCGTCTACCGGCACTTCGACAGCAAGACGGCGATCCTGGTCGCCATGGCCGACCGGGTGATGGACCGGCTGATGACCAGGTCGGCGGCCATCATCGCGGCCGGGCTCGACGAGGGCCAGACCCTGACGCTGCTGGTGCGCGACCACATCGAGGTGGCGCTGACCGACCGCGACGCGCTCGCCGTCTACCACCGCGAGGTGCGCACCCTGCCCGAGGACGAGCGGCGCAGGCTGAGCCGGGCGCAGCGGCACTACATCGAGGAGTGGGTGCACCTGCTGGCGCCGCTGCGGCCGGACCTGACCGGCGGGGAGGTGCGACTGGCCGTGCACGCAGCGATCGGCGCGATCCAGTCGACGCTGTTCTTCCGCACCGGACTGGCCGACGAGCGCCTCACCGGGCTGCTCGAGGGCATGGCGCACGGCTGTCTCGGTACGGATCCCGCGGTTTTAGCTGAATTGCCTTAGGGATGAGCGTCCCAGTGGCGGCGTAGCGCCGCGGTGAGCTCGGTGGCCCGCTCGTCAGGGAAGAACAGGCGGCCTCCGTCGATCTCCACGACCTCGGTGGCACCGGCGATGGCGTCGCGCAGCCAGTAGGCCCACTTGGGGCGGAAGAAGATGTCGTCGGTGCCCCAGACGATCAGGGTGGGGACCTGCAGCCGCGCCAGCGCGGGCTCGACCGCCAACAGGTCACGGGCGTGCAGCGAGACCAGCAGGCGCTGGCCCTGGAGAAGTGCCTCCGGGGTCCGGGTCTGCGCTTCCAGCCAGAAGCGCGCGATGTCCTCGGGCAGGTTGCTGATGTCCTGGTAGGTGCGGCCGAAGACGCGCTTCCTGGTCTTGGGGTTGCCGGGCGCCATCAGCCGGGGGGCGAGGCGGGCGTGCAGGCCCATGCGAGCCAGCCAGACCGCGGGTAGCAGCGCCTTGGGCGGCACGTTGTCGTGCGCCTCGCAGTTTGTCAGGGTCAGCGTGTGCAGGCGTTCGGCGTGGCCGGCCGCGAATACCTGGGTAACGGCACCGCCGGTGTCGTTCGCGACCATGTCGAAGTCGGTCAGCTCGAGCGCGTCGCAGCAGTCGGCGACGAATCGGGCCAGTCCCGGCAGGGTGAAGTCCTGGTCGGCAGCGGCCGGGGTGTAGCCGTGCAGCGGCAGGTCGACGGCCACGCACCGGCGCTCGCCGTCGAGCTGGGCGATCACGTTCCGCCACAGGTAGCTGCTGGTGCCGACGCCGTGCACGAACAGCACCGGGCGGCCGGGACCTCCGGTGTCGACGTAGCTGGCGGGACCGGACCGGGTCCGCACCT
>DAIOWL010001479.1:0-1595 GCA_036758545.1 Streptosporangiaceae bacterium
CCCCGCGGCAGGACCGGCAGCCGCCCGCGCAGCAGGTCACGGACGAAACGGATCGAATCGCCGAGGCGGGGATCGTGCGGCCCCTGCACCACGGCCGGGTAGGTGATCACCACCGGGCTGCCCGCCTGCTGCGAGCCGCGGGCCACCCGCTCGGCCGCGATCTTGGACCGGGTGTAGGAACCGATCCCGGCGCCGACCGGCGTCCCGGCGGTCAGCATCGCGCCGGTGACCGGCACGAACACCCCCATGGTCGAGACGTAGACGATCGGGTCCAGCCCGCGGCGCTGCGCGGCCTCCAGGACCGTCGCGGCGCCGACCGGATTGGCCTGCTGCATGACCGCGGCCTGGCGCGGATCCAGCGAGAACACCGCGGCGGCGTGCACCACCGCGTCGCAGCCGAGCATCGCCTCCTCGACCGCCGCGGCGCTGGTCACGTCCCCGACCACGGCGTCGGCCCCGGCAACCCCCAGCGGATCAAGGGCGGGCGCGATCCGGTCACGAGCCCGGACCAGCAGCCGGACCTGGTGGCCCTGCCCGGCCAGCGCGGCCACCGTGTGACAGCCGACATATCCGGTCCCACCGGTGACCAGCACCCGCATCGACAACTCCCCCCGGCGGCAGGTGCCGAGCATACTGCGGTACGGCCGGGCGGCAAACCGCCGGCCCGCGCCGACCCAAATGGCCGGCTCTACCCGCGGCCAGGACGCCACGGCCAGCCCGGCCCGTGCCGTCACGGATGCTGGCCTCGCAGAATGCTTCCGCCTCACGGGCCAGGCTCGCGGTGCGGGCGGTGACCTCGCCCCTGAGCCGGTCCGGCTGGCGAAGCCGTACTGGCGGGCCGCGGCCAGCTGCGCGCTGGCCAGGGTCAGCGCGTCCGCCACCGCCCGGATGCGGCCGGCGGCCGTGGTGTCGCCCGCCCGCGCGGCGCGCAGCAGGTCCCGGGCCCGGCGGCGCAGATGACCGAGACTGGGCTTGGCCGGAAGATCCGCCATGACGTCTCCTTCGCCGACACGCGATCCGCGCGGCAGGCCTGGCAAGGGAGATCGCCGTGATCTGCTTTCTTTGCACTCAGAGGTGGACTATGTCCTGCCCGCGGACCCGGAGGCGCCCTCTCGCACCCGCAGCCACGGTAATAAACGCGGCGTGCTCCTGTCTAGCGATGGCCGCGCAGGTCGTCCAGGAAGCTCCGGGCGGCGGAGACGGCGTCGACTGTGCGGTTCACGGCCTCGGCGGCGGCGCGGGCCGCGGTTCCCTTTACGCCGGGCATGGCCGCGGCGGCGTCGGTGATCAGGTTGCCGGTTTCCTCCACGATGCGGGTGCCGGGCGGGACGTGGACCCGGAACTCGTCCGGGTCGGCGGCTTCCGCGCTGATGTCGTCCAGCTCCGACCAGATCACGAGCGTGTCGCCGGAGTAGGAGATCAGGCGGAGCAGGCAGCCGGTCTCCGCGTCCACGATCGCGTCGGTGGGGGCGTCCACGATCTCGTCGGTGGTGAAGGTCATCAGCGGCCCCCGGGCCACCTCCGCGTCGCCGGGGACGGGAGTGACGCGGAGCTGGCGGGCGGGCCGGCCACGGTAGGTAAGCTCCGCGCCGCCG
>DAIOWL010001480.1:0-1593 GCA_036758545.1 Streptosporangiaceae bacterium
GCGGGATGCCACGCCCTCGTCTGGTTAGCACCGTCGTGGCAGACGGTCTTACCTCGCGATCTTCGGTTGCGCCGGAGTCGCCGACGGCGCGGGTCAGCGCAGGCTAGCCGGCGAACAGGCGCAACACAGCAGCGGATGGGTTGACGAGGGTGCTCAGCAGGCGCCGCTCACGCCGGGAATTCCCCGGCGGCCAGGAGCAGTCCCTGGTAGTCCTCGGCGCACGGGCCGCAGCTGAGCAGGTGCGCCGCGACACCGGGGTACCGGCGGGCCGCCTCGGTGCCTGATTCGTCGTCCAGGATGAGCTCGACGTAGACGTGCAGGATGCGCAGCGTCTCGTCGCAGCCCACGTCGCGCGGATCGGTCCGCAGGAACCGGTCTAGCTCATCCCAGCCCGTCATCATCGCCTCGTACCCGGGTCGCTCAGGCCGGCCTCCTCGGCGGCAGCCGTGCCGGTGCCATCAGCAGGGCCGTTCATCAGCGGCACGCTTGCCAATACTACGACCCGGTTCCAGTGCCGCGCCGCGGGCGGGTAAGCGCCGTTCTCCCGCTCCAGCCGCCGGATCACCTGCGTCTGCTTCACCCAGCCGGGCGACGTATCGCTGATCCCCGGTCGGCTCTAGGCTCCGCCCAGTGGAAGGTCGGGGATGGTGGCACCACGGCTCGTTCGGGCACATGAATTTTCTGCCGAACGGTCCGGGGTTCTCGTCCCGCCCGTCCTGGTTTGCTTTCCATCAGCCAGGTCGATGCCGGGCTTGATCAGCACTGAGCACCTTCCCGGGATCTGCAAGCACGCCGGGAGGTAAGAACGTGCCCGCTGGCGAGGTAAGGACTGGCTGGTGGCGGACGCTAACTCCGTGGACGTGTTCGTCCGGCCCAGTCGCCGAGTAGTAAGTAGTAAGGAGCAAACCGTGGCCAGAACTGACCTCCACCGTGACGGGGAACCGGAGCCGGCTTCCGATGTTCCGGCCGAGGTCTTTGCCGTGTTCTCCCGGGAACAGCAGCAGCTAGCCGCGGCCGGGCTGCCAGCGGGCGTCGCGCCACCCGGCACGACGCTTCCTGACGCCGAACTCCAGGATGTTCACGGCAGTGTGACGTCGCTCGGCCGGGTACTCGGGGCCGGGCCGGCCGTCGTGGTCCTGTACCGCGGTGTCTGGTGCCCGTACTGCAACCTGGCGCTATCGACCTACCAGTCGGCGCTGCTGCCGAAGCTCGCCGAGCGGGCGATCCAGCTGATCGCGATCAGCCCGCAGACTCCGGACAATTCCCTCAGCACGCAAGAGAAGCAGAGTCTGGGGTTCACGGTCCTGTCGGACCCCGGCAACACCCTGGCCCGGCACCTCGGCGTGCTGACCCGCCCCACCGAGGAAGCGCGGCAGGCTCAGCTCCGCCTCGGGCTCGATCTGGCCGCCGTGAACGCCGACGGCACGGCCGGCTTGCCGATGCCGACGACGCTAGCCGTCGACGCCAATCGGGTGGTCCGCTGGATCGATGTCCACCCCGACTACAGCAACCGGACAGAACCCGGCGCAATCCTCGCCGCACTCGACGATCTTGGCTGGAAAATAGCGCAATGAAACACCGGGTAGACGAAAT
>DAIOWL010001481.1:0-1592 GCA_036758545.1 Streptosporangiaceae bacterium
ATGCGCACCTGCTCACCCTGGTGCTCGAGCACCTCCTCGGCCAGGTAGTCCAGGACGAAGCGGTGGCTGCCGGTGAACGCGGCCGTGAACCCGGCGGCATCGGGCTGCCCGCGCAGGGACAAGGCCGCCAGCTGCAGCCCGGCGGCCCATCCCTCGGTGCGGGCGGCCAGGGCCGCCACCGCCGTTTCCGGCAGGGCCGCGTCCGAGACGGCCGCCCCCTGCCGCAGCATCGCCGCCGCCTCGTCCGCGGTGAATCGCAGGTCCGCGGCGCGCAGCTCGGTCAGCTGCCCACGACCCCGCAGCCGGGCCAGCGCCAGCGGCGGGTCGCTGCGGCTGGCCAGCACCAGGTGCAGTCCCGGCGGCCGGTGCTCGAGCAGGAACCCGAGCGAGGTGTGCACGGCCTCGGAGTCGATCAGGTGGTAGTCATCGAGCACCAGCAGCGTCTGGTTCGCATCAGAACCGGCGGCCAGCTCGTTGATCAGCGCGGTCACGAGTCCCTCGTACGACGCGGGCGCCGGCGGGCCGAACAGCGGCCCGACCCGATCGGCGAGTCCCGGCCGGCTCCGGTCCAGCGCGGCCACAGCATGGCGCCAGAACCGCGCCGGGTCGTTGTCGCCGACGTCCAGCGACAGCCACGCCGCCGGCTGCGGGCCGCGCCGCGCCCAGTCGGCCAGCAGGACCGTCTTGCCGTACCCCGCCGGAGCGCAGACCAGCATCAGCCCGCGCGCCAGGCCCTCGTCGAGGCGTTCGGCCAACCGGGGACGCGGTACCAGGTCAGGACGCGGCCTGGGCATATGCAGCTTGGTGGCCAGCAAGACGTCTCGCTCGGCGGTCACCGCGTCGCTCCTCATCAGGGAATCAGGCTGAGCTCGCGGGCGCGGGCGACGGCCTCGGTACGGTTGGCCGCGCCGAGCTTGCTCAGGACGTGGCTGACGTGCTTCTTCACGGTGTCGAGGGTCACCACAAGCTGGCTCGCGATGGCCTGGTTCGACGCGCCGGCCGCCAGCATCTCCAGCACCTCCAGCTCACGGCTGGTCAGCTGCTCGACCAGGCCCGGCGCCGCCGGGGCGCGGCCCGGCCCGGCATCCGGGGCAACGCCCTGCGCGCCCAGCGCACGCTGCAGCCGGGCCAGGCAGCCCAGCGGGACCTCCGCGACCGCTCCGAACCCTGACCTGGACCGCTGGGCCGCGATGAGCTGGGCCAGCAGCGCGGCCATCGGCGGTCCCTCGTCGGCGAAGACCCGGACATAGCCCTGCGGGCAGGCCAGCGTGAGCGCGCCGGCGAGGGCGTTCACGGCGTCGGCGTCCTGGCCGCTGGCGGCCAGCGCCAGCGCCCGCAGCGCGCCGATCTCGATCAGGCTGCCGACCCGGTCCTGCGCGGCCGCCGCCGCGTACAGCCGGTCCAGCAGCACCAGCGCCCCGGACGGGCAGCCCTGGGCGAGCAGCACCCGGCCCAGCACCAGGTATCCCGGCTCCCGGGCGTAGTCCGGCTGGTCGTCGGCGGTGAGGTCATTCTGCTGCGTCCAGCGGGCCACGCCGGCGACGTCGCCCTGGGCCAGCAGCAGCCGCGCCCGCCGCGCGGGGATGGGGTTG
>DAIOWL010001482.1:0-1590 GCA_036758545.1 Streptosporangiaceae bacterium
GGACGACAAAGCCGGCATTGGCAATATGTGCCCCCGGGCCAGGGTGAACGGGATAAGTGCTCGCGCTCCCGATGACACTTCCGCCATCATCCACCGCGACAATGGTGCGGCCCGGCGGCTCTCGCATCCACCCGGAGCGTGCCCGGGCTTCGGTTCTCGCGGAATCCCAGGTCAGGGTCTCGCCTGCGGTCCCCACCTCTCTCAAGATCGGCCAGATAGCGGACCAGTCCTCTGCCGTTGCCTCACGTATCACCATGCAGGGAAGCATGGCGCAGACCACACTCATTCGCCGCGACCTGGACGAGCGTCCGTGCGTTGTTTCACGAGTGGCTCACGCTGACTCGTGCCTGCGATCGTGGAGTCTGGCGGGCTCAGGCCTGGACGGCGTAGACCGTGGTGTTGTCGCAAATGTAGACGGTGTTGCCGGCGGCAACGGGCCCGAGCGTGAGACGGACCGGGCACTGCCATACCGGGGTGCCGTCGCTGGCGTTCAGCGCTAGCAGATGGCTGGCCGGGCTGGCAGTGTAAACCCTGCCGCGGCTGCTGCGGGCGGGGCTGATGCTCCCGGATAACTCCATACTGTCCGCCCGTTGCCGGGGTCTACGGCGTGCAGCCCCGCGGAGCGTGCCCGTTCCCGGCGTTCATAGCGAAGACCAGGCCTGCCGTCATGACTGGCGCGCCGTACCCGGCGTTCAGTGCGGACCGGTGCATCAGCTTGCCGTCACTGGCTCGGTAAGTCCACATCTGGGACGGAAACGGCCCGCCGTTTCCCGTAATCTGGCCGACGTCGCGGAGGCCGGACACGGCGCAGACGGTCGTCCCGTCGCAGGCCAGCCATCCCCCGCCCGGGCCTGGCGACTCCCACAGGAGGAAGACGGACCGCAGGCATATGACCGGTGATCATGATGGCCGGGCGGCCGGAAGTGCAACTCTGCTGGTCACACCCACAGACGAGATTCTCGGCACGCACAAGGTCAGTCGCCCGCGTACCGCTGCTCCCGCCATGGGTCCCCGTAGATGTGATAGCCGTAGGTCTCCCAGAAGCCTGGCTGGTCGTGATCGAGCAGTTCCAGGCCCCGCACCCACTTCGCGCTCTTCCAGAAGTACAGGTGCGGCACGAGCAGCCGGGCCGGGCCGCCGTGCTCGGATTCGAGCGGCTGGCCGTCGTAGTCGAATGCGACCCACGCCTGGCCGCCGGTGATGTCCTCGACCGGCAGGTTCGTGGTATAGCCGCCATCGCAGAACGCCAGCACGTAAGGGGCATCGTGCTCGACTTGATCCAGCAGCGTGTCCACCGATACGCCGCGCCACACGGTATCGAGCTTGGACCAGCGCGTCACGCAGTGGATGTCCACGGTGGGGGTCTCGGCCGGCAGTGCCTGGAATTCCTGCCAGGTCCAGGACTTGAGCGTCTCGCCGCCCTGCCGGATCGAGAACGTCCAGTCCGGCAATGGCGTATGGGGCGTCGGGCCGGCCGACAGCACCGGGAAGCCTTCGGTCACGTACTGACCCGGCGGCACCCGGCCCTCCTGTTCAGCTGAGGGACGGCGCAGGTGGCGAAAGCCACGCGAGATGGGGCTCATAGCCAGT
>DAIOWL010001483.1:0-1585 GCA_036758545.1 Streptosporangiaceae bacterium
CGCGTCGCCGCCGTTGTCCCGGCGGTCCAGGGCCGTCTGGACGGCCTGGGCCGGGGAGGTCTCACGGGAGGTGTCACGGGGGTTCGGGTCCCGCCAGGACCTGAGGGGCTCGGGCGGGTAGTCCCCCTGGCTGTCAGAGTCCCAGGGATACATGTCGTACACGGAAGTGCTCCTGATCGTGATCCGGATCGGACTTACGGCCAGCAGCAAACCCCCGCAGCGGGTTGCCGGCCTGCCTTCGATCAGGCTCCGCTGCGGCAGGCGATGAGTACGAGGTGCCGCATAGTGCCTGCTACGTTACCGCAGCGCGGAACGGGGCGGACATCCCTCAAGACGTCTGTCTCGATATGTGAGACACTATTTTTAAGTCCTAGTGGATCAGGTCTGCGGGAAATCCGGGGGTTAGCGCATCCACGTGCGGTAGCGGGGGCGGGAGGCCTTCTTCCAGACGGTGCGGACGCGGGGCTTGAGGCGCTCGGCCTGGTCGTGCTCGTGCTCGTAGAGCAGGCCGTAGGTGAAGGCGTTCTCGCCGGCCATGTGCGCACCGATGCCGAGGTCGCGGGACGCCTGGCGGGCGATCACGGTGTCCTGGTGATCGCCGATGACCGACTGGACCTTCTTCATCTGCCGGGCGAACCTGCGAGCGGGCTTGCCGGAAGCCGGGCGGGCGGCTTCGGCCGCGTAGCGGGCTCGCCGGGCCGACTTACGGGCCTCGTGCAGGGCGACGTCCCTGGCCTGGCCGGGCGGCGCCTGCCTGGCCCGGCGCATCCGCCTATTCGCCTGCCGGTACGCCTTGCGCACCGCGGCCGGGAGGACGTCGCGGGCCGGGGCTCCGGCCTGCGGGCCCCGCGGCGGGTCGTGGGCCACCCGGTCGAGGTTGGCCAGCAGCTTGGCGTAGCGCACCGAGCCGAAGGCCTTGACGACCTGTTCGCGGGCGGCCGCCCGCAGCGGGGCGAAGTGGCCCTGGACCCGCGCCTGGACCGGCCCGATGAGCACCTCTACCGGAACCGCCTCCAGGCTGGCCAGCAGGTGCCGGGGCAGCACCTCGCCGTCGCGGGCCTCGCCGAGCAGGCCGCCGAGCCACTTGAGCTCCCCGGCCACCTTTTCGGTCGCGGAGCGCGGGATGACCGTGCCGAACGACCGGATGGTCGCGCGCAGCCTCCGGGTGGCGACCCGCATCTGGTGCACCGAGTCGAACTCGTCGGCGCGCACCTTGGGCTCAAGCGAGCGCAGCGTCGCGACCTGGACCTTGAGGTAAGCCTGGACCACCTCGGCCGCCGAAGCCGACGGCTTCGGCTTGCTCCCGGCGATGGGCACCGGGCGCAGCGGGGTCGGAGAGACTCGCCCCGGACGGGTGCGGCGGGCGGAAACCGCCGGGATGGCCGACGTTCTGCCCGCGCGGGCGTTGCTTCGGGTCCTGGTTTGCGTGCTGTTCACTGCCATCGGGACCCGCTACCCCGTCCGGGGCGGCTAAACCTGCTGCTACTCGTCCGCGTCGAGCCAGGACATCAGCGGCCGCAGCCGCGCGCCGACCTGCTCGATCTGCTCGTTGTGCTCTTCCTCGCGGCGCTTGAGGAAGTTCGGC
>DAIOWL010001484.1:0-1585 GCA_036758545.1 Streptosporangiaceae bacterium
GCCGAACTGACCGGCGAGCCGGACGCGCTGGGCGGGCTCAGCGGCGGCGAGGTCGTCGGGCAGGTCAAGAAGTCGGTGGTGCGGCGGTTCGGCTTCCCGGCGCAGGAACACAAGTTCTCCGCCGGCGGCACGGCCTGTGATCCGGCCACGGACAAGCAGTGGCCCGTCTGCGACGTGGACGACGCGCGCGGGACGATCGACCTGAAGGCAGGCGGCGCCTACACCGGGCCGTGGCCCGCGGCCCTGATCGAGGTGGGGCCGCCCCGGACCTGGGAGCAGCGGGATCGGCTGCGGGCTCTCGGTGATCGGGTGGTGCGCGCCGGGTTCGGCGGCGGGGACATGGCGACCGCGCTGTTGCTGCGCCGCCGGCCCGATGACGGGGACGATGCGACCGGCTCGCTGCGGGCCGCGGGCGAGACGGCCAGCGGCGCCGCGATCAGGCTCGCGGTGTCGTTGCGTCATTCGTACCTGCCCATGCAGGGACCGCCGGGGACCGGGAAGACCTACACCGCGGCCGAGCAGATCCTCGAGCTCATCGCGCACGGCCGCACGGTCGGCATCACCGGGCCCTCGCACGCCGTCATCTGCCACCTCATCGGCACCGTGTGCGAGCACGCGAGGTGGCGCGGGGCCGGGCCGCTCCGGATCGGCCAGCGGGCTGACCGCGACCACCCGCACCTGCACGCGGACGCCACGACGATGAGCAACGAGCAGCTGGAGAAGGCCCTGCGGGACGGCGAGCTGGACATCGCCGCGGGCACGGCGTGGCTGTGGGCGCGTTCGGGGCTGGCGGGCAGCGTCGACACCTTGTTCGTGGACGAGGCGGGTCAGCTGTCGCTGGCCAACGTGCTGGCTGTGGCCGGGGCGGCGCGGAACCTGATCCTGCTGGGCGACCCGCAGCAGCTCGCCCAGCCGAGTCACGCCACGCACCCGCCCGGGGCGGGCGCCTCCGCGCTCGAGCACATCCTGGACGACCGGGCCACGATGCCGGCCGCCGCCGGGCTGCTGCTCGACCAGACCTGGCGGATGCACCCGGACCTGTGCCGGTACACCTCGGCGGCGTTCTACGACGGCAAGCTGCGCGGCGTCGACGGGCTGGGCGGCCAGGACATCCACGGCTGGGTATCGGGGCTGCGCCTGGTCGAGGTGCCGCACCAGGGGAACACGAACGCCTCGCCGGAAGAGGCCGGCGAGGTGGCGCGGCTGGCGGGACAGCTGACCGGCCAGAGGTGGCGGGACACGAACGGGGCCGAACGGGCCATGGAACCCGCCGACATCCTGATCGTGACTCCCTACAACGCGCAGATCAGGACCATCCAGCGGGCACTGGCCGCGAGCGGCCAGACCGGGTTCCGGGTCGGGACGGTGGACAAGTTCCAGGGTCAGGAGGCTCCGGCGGTTATTTACTCGATGGCGACCTCGTCGGCTGACGAGGCGCCTCGCGGGCTTGACTTCCTCTACGACCCGCACCGGCTGAACGTCGCGACCTCACGGGCCAGGGCCCTGGCCATCATCGTGGCCAGCCCGGATCTCATCCGGGTGTCCTGCCGGACCCCGCACCAGATGGTCCTGGCGAACGCCCTGT
>DAIOWL010001485.1:0-1583 GCA_036758545.1 Streptosporangiaceae bacterium
CGGCGCGGCCGCCCTGATCATGAGCCTGATCGTGCTGCGGGAGACCCCGCGCTCGCCGGCCGCGAGCTCGTTCGACATCCCGGGTATCGCCGCCCTCTCCGGCGCGCTGTTCCTGCTGATCTGGGGCCTGATCAAGGGCTCGTCGTACGGCTGGGGCTCGGCCCCGACGATGGCGTTCCTAGGTGGCGCCCTGGTGGTCGGACTGCTGTTCGTGCTGCGCGAGCACCGGACGCAGCGGCCGCTGCTGCCGCTGCGGCTGTTCCGCTCCGCGTCCCTGTCGGCCGGCGTGGCGCTGGTCGTGCTGCTGATGTTCGCGCTGTTCGGCGCCATGTTCTTCATGACCTTCTACCTGGAGAACGTGCACGGCCTGGACCCGGTGGGCGCGGGCGTGCGGCTGCTGCCGATGACCGCGATGCTGATCGTCGGCGCCCCGCTGGCCGGGGCGGCGATCACCCGGATCGGCCCGCGGATCCCGATCGTGGCCGGGATGACGCTGGCCGCGGTGGCCCTGTTCGGCCTGTCCGGGCTCGGCGCCGGCTCCAGCCCGAACGACACCATCGTCTGGTTCGTCCTGCTCGGCCTCGGCCTCAGCCCGGTCATGGTGGGCGCCACCGACGTCATCGTGGGCAACGCGCCGGTCGAGCTGGCCGGCGTGGCCGGCGGCCTGCAGTCCACCGCGATGCAGGTCGGCGGGACCCTGGGCACCGCCGTATTGGGCGCGGTCATGTCCGCCCGGATCAGCAGCCTGCTGCCGGCCAGCTGGGCCGCCGCCCACCTGCCCGCGCTGAGCCCGGACCAGCTGGCCGGGGTGAAGAGCGCGGTCTCGGTCGGCGCGGCCCCGGTGACCAGCAGCACCTCGCCGCAGGTGGCCCGCGTGATCACCGACATCAGCCACGCCGCGTTCGTCAGCGGGATGCACACCGCCTTCCTGGTGGCGGCCGGCGTCGCGCTGGCCGGCGCGCTCATCGGCCTGCTCATCCGCCCCGGCAACGGCGGCGCCGAAGCCGTCCACGCCGGGATCTGACGATCACTGCGTGACGCTGCACCCCCCTGGGTGCAGCGTCACGCGATCGTGAAGGGGACGGTTTCTCTGAGGCGGTCGGAGAGGGCGGCGGGGTCTTCGGCGCGGAGGGGGACGTGGAGCTCGGCGCCCGGTTCGGCCTGCTGCTGGGCGGATAGGGCGTCGTCGGGCCGGGTGACGTGGACGTAGACCTTGGTGGCCGCGGTGACGAGGTGGAGGGCGTAGCGGTCGGTCATCTCGTCCACGGTGATCTGGCCGGGGGCGGTGGCCGCGGCGGGGGTGGCGGCGCCGTAGGTGAGCAGGGTGCGCGGGAAGGCGGGGGCCAGGATGCGGGTGCAGGTGCCCGGCGCGCCCATGGCCAGGCCGACGACCGGGGTGGTGGCGTTCTGGAGGAGTTCCAGCACCGGGAGCACGTCGGCGGCCGTCGCGGCGGTGCCCACCAGCTTGACCACGGCGCAGCGGTCGCGCAGGTCGCGGTACGCGCCGAGCAGGTCGGGCGGCATCGCGTCGAACCAGTGCTGGGACGCGATGACCTGCGTCGGCGAGCCGCCGCCCCAGCCGG
>DAIOWL010001486.1:0-1580 GCA_036758545.1 Streptosporangiaceae bacterium
ACCGCGCGGCCCGCCTTCCCGCTCGCTCCCGTCACGCAAACCCGCTGTACCATCGCCAGTCCTTTCTGGGGGGACGTGGGCCAGGCTAGCGGAGCTGCCAGACGGGGCCTTCGGGGGTGTCGGTGAGGTCGACGCCGAGTTCGTCGAGTTCGGCGCGGATCTGGTCGGCGCGGGCCCAGTCGCGCTCCTTGCGGGCCTGGGTCCGGTCGGCGACGAGCTCCTCGATGGCCTGCTTGTCCGCCGCGGACAGGTCGGTGAGCGCGCGCCGGTGCTCCAGGTCGGCGGGGTCGAGGCTGGCCAGGCCCAGGCCGAGCAGGGCGTCGGCGGCGGCGACCACGGCGCGCTGGCCGTCCGGGGTAACCGCGGATTCGCGCAGCGCGTCCTGCAGGGCGGCGAGGATCTTCGGGGTGCCGAGGTCGGCCGCGGCGGCCGCGTCGATGGTGTCCAGCAGGCGCTGCGCCGCCGGGACGCCTTCGGTTCGCTGCCGCGCGTCGGCCAGGGTCTCGACCGGGGGCAGCGGGCGCAGCGGCTGGACCCGGGCGACCAGCCGGCGCAGGGTGGCCTGGGCGGCGTCGATCGCCGCGGTGGTGAAATCGAGCTGGCTGCGGTAGTGGCCGCCGAGCAGGAACAGCCGGTAGGCCATCGGGTGGTAGCCGGCCTTGGTCAGGTCGGCCAGCCGGGGCGCACCGCCTGCGGACTTGGCCATCTTGTGGGCGCCGAGCTGCAGGAACTCTCCGTGCAGCCAGTACCGCACCCACGGCCGGCCGTCGCCGAGGAACGCCTGGCTCTGCGCGATCTCGTTGACATGGTGCAGCTCGCGGTGGTCGACCCCGCCGGTGTGCAGGTCGAAATGCTGGCCGAGCAGCGCCATGCTCATCACCGAGCACTCCAGGTGCCAGCCCGGGGCACCCCAGCCCCACGGCGAGTCCCAGCGCAGCACCCGGCGCTGGCCGGGCTCCTCGGCGCGCCATAGCGCGAAGTCGGTCTTGCGGCGGCGGCCCTCCACGTGCTCGAGGCGGGCCGCCTCCAGCTGCCCTTCGGTGCTCATCAGGGCCAGCTCGCCGTAGCCGGGGTCCCTGGCGGTGTCGAAGTACAGGCCGGACGGCAGCTGGTAGGTGAAGCCGTCTTTGTCCAGCTTCTTCGCGAACTCGATCATCGGCTCGACGTAGGTGCTGGCCCGCGGGTACTCGGCGGCGGGCAGGATGTTCAGCGCGGCCGTGTCGACGAGGAAGACGTCGGTGTAGTAGGCGGCGATATCCATCACCGACCGGCGCTCCCGGGCCGCCGCGACCTCCATCTTGTCCTCGCCGGTCTCGGTGTCGGCGACCGCGTGCCCGACGTCGGTGATGTTGACCACGTGCCGGACCGGGATCGCCTTCCAGCGCAGCACGCGGCGCAGCGTGTCCGCGAACACGTAGGCGCGCATGTTGCCCAGGTGCGGGTACGCGTACACGGTCGGCCCGCAGCTGTACAGGCCGGCCACCGCGGCGGCCGGGGTGAAGTCCTCCATCCGCCGGCCCAGCGAGTTGTACAGCCGCAGCTCATGGTTTGTCGGCACGATGCCCCACCCTACCGGGGCG
>DAIOWL010001487.1:0-1580 GCA_036758545.1 Streptosporangiaceae bacterium
CAGCTCAGCTCCCGGCGCTTCCTCGGCCGGTACCCGCTCCGCGAGCGGGCCGAGCCGGTCGCGCAGGATCCGGGCCAGCTGCAGCCAGCTGATCGTCGGACCGTCGGCGAGCACCAGGAAGCGCTGGCTCGCCGCCGCAGCGCCGCGATCAGCTGCGTGCCCAAATAGCCGGAACCGCCGGTGACGAGAACCGGGCTCATCGTGCCACCTCCATCCGCTCGACGACGACTCGTACCCGCTCCCAGGCCGCCGCCTCGGCGAGCTCGTCGCCGCGGTCGCGGGCGTCCCACACGGCCGCCTTGTCGCGCAGGTAGTCGAGGTGGGTGCGCAAGGTCTCGATCTGCGCTTCGACCCGTTCGGCATGGCGCAGCAGCAGGTCGCGCTGTTCGGCCGCGGCCGCACGTCCGCGCGCCCGGTTGGCCTGATACGTGCGCATATCCTCGATGCCCATGCCCATGGCGCGCAGGCAGGCAAGCATCTGGAGCGTGTCGACATCCTCGCCGCTGTAGCGGCGGTGCCCGCTGCGCCGGGAGACATCCTGGATGGTGAAAGCCGCCATGACTGCAGCAAACCAAACCTCAAGCGCTTGAAGTCAAGGACTACCGAGTTCGTGGACTGCTAGATGGGGTACCTGGTCGGTTCGGTGGTGTAGCTGCGCCCGGACGGGGTGGTCCAGCGGAAGGTTCCGTCGGGGAGCTGATCGACCTTCCACCCGGGCTGCTGCTTGAGCCGGTGGTCATGTCTACACTTCGGACCGCCATTGCACAGGCACGTCCGCCCGCCTGCCTCATACGGCGTGTTGTGCTCGAAGTCGCATTGGGCGGCGGGCCGTCGGCACACGGGGCTAGTGCACGTCGCGTGCCGGACCTGGGACAGATGCCGCAGCCTGACCCCGGGATCGTGACCCCGGGCCTCGTACCGGTGCTCGCAGTTCTTGGTGTCCAGGGTGTCGATCGCGACGATCAGGTCCGGCCCGCCGCCCGGGACGCGCAGCCGCCAGGTGCCGTAACCGCAGGGCGGGCCGTCCCGGCTGGCCGGGGTGAAGGAGAACCCGACCCCGCCCGGCGGGGCTGGGCCCGCGCGTTTCCTGTGGCTCTTGGCTTCGGGCCGGGCGCAGCCATGGCCGACAGCGTGGCCTTGCTCGTCGGTTACCGTCACGCACCAGGTCGTCTTCGGATTCCGCGCAGCGGCGGCGGCCAGGTCGCGGGCCAGCCACGGATCAACCGGGCCTAGTCCGGCCAGCTCGCCGGGCCGGTCCGCTAGGCCGACTGCGGTGCTCAGCGGGACCGTCAGCGTGACCCGACCGGCGAACCCGCCTGCAGCGCCATGGGCCGCACCCGCACCCGGAGGCTGCTGTGCCGCGCCGTCATCATGCCGGGCGGCGTCCACGGCCTGGGGCGCGCAGGGCCGGGAGTCTTTGCCGAGGACCAGGTCCAGGAACGCGCGGGCGCGCAGCTCGTCCATGCCACCCTCCAGCCCGGCCGTGCGCAGCTCACCCGCCCAGGCGGTGATCCGCTGGTCGCACGCGAGCACCTCATCGGGCGGCAGTTCGCGGCCCATCAGCGCGGCGTTGCCGGAGT
>DAIOWL010001488.1:0-1579 GCA_036758545.1 Streptosporangiaceae bacterium
ACCAGCGGGAGGACTCCAGGTCGGTGCCGACCGTGACGATGCGGACGATGCCGGCCGCCCGGGCCGAGGCGACCACCTCGGACAGCGGGACGGTGATCATGTCCAGGTGGGTGTGGCTATCCAGGGCTGGCCGGGGCAGCGGAGAGGGCTGCGCCGGGGCCGTCACCATTGACCGTTCGGCTTCCGGCACGTGGTCATGCGCCGAGCCGGGCGAGTTCCTCGTCCACCACCGAGGTGTCCAGCTTGGTGAACAGCGGCTTGGGCGCGGCCAGCGGCGTGCCGGCCCGCAGCGGTACCGAGGCCCAGCGCGGCGTGCTGTCGTACGTCCCGGTGATCACCGGGTAGGACGGGCCGCCGGCCTCGTCGACCTCTTCCACCCGCGGCATTTCCGACCAGGTCCCGCTGCCGCCCAGCATCTCGTGCACCTGCTGGGAGGAGCGGGGCAGGAACGGGGTGAGCAGCGTCTTGGCGTCGTCGACCAGCTGCAGGGCCACGTGCAGCACGGTGCGCATCCGCTCCGGGTCGGACTCGCGCAGCTTCCACGGCGCCTGCTCGGAGAAGTACTTGTTCGCCTCGGCCACCGTGCGCATCGCCTCGTTGATCGCGAACTTGAACCGCGAGGCGGACAGGTGCTCTCCGACGGTGCCGAACGCCTTCTGTGACCGGGCCAGCAGGTCCCGGTCCAGGTCGGTCAGGGCCCCCGCCGCCGGGATCGACCCGATGTTCTTCGCCGCGAACGAGACCGCGCGGTTGACCAGGTTGCCCCAGGTCGCGACCAGCTCGTCGTTGTTGCGGCGGACGAACTCGCTCCAGGTGAAGTCGGTGTCCTGGGTCTCCGGGCCGGCCACGGCCACGTAGTAGCGCAGCGCGTCCACGTCGTAGCGGTCCAGGAAGTCCCTGACGTAGATGACCACCGCGCGGGAGGAGGAGAACTTGCGGCCCTCCATGGTCAGGTACTCGCTCGAGACCACCTCGGTCGGCAGGTTCAGCTTGCCGAGCGGGCCGGGCTGGCCGCCGCGCGCGCCGAGCCCGCTGTAGCCGAGCAGCATGGCCGGCCAGATCTCGGAGTGGAAGACGATGTTGTCCTTGCCCATGAAGTAGTACGCCTCGGCGTCCGGCTCGTTCCACCAGGCCCGCCAGGCGTCCGGGTCGCCGCTGCGCCGGGCCCACTCGATCGACGCGGACAGGTACCCGATCACCGCGTCGAACCAGACGTAGATCCGCTTGTCCGGCCGGTCCCGCCAGCCGTCGAGCGGAACGGGCACGCCCCAGTCCAGGTCGCGCGTTATCGCCCGCGGCTGCAGGTCGTCCAGGAGGTTGAGGGAGAACTTGAGCACGTTCGGCCGCCAGTGGCCCGCCTTGGCCTGCAGCCAGGTGCCCAGCACCTCGGCGAACGCGGGCAGGTCCAGGAAGTAGTGCTCGGTCTCGCGGAAGACCGGCGTCTCGCCGTTGATCTTGGACCGGGGGTTGATCAGGTCGGCCGGGTCGAGCTGGTTGCCGCAGTTGTCGCACTGGTCGCCGCGGGCGCTCGGGTAGCCGCAGATCGGGCAGGTGCCCTCGATGTAGCGGTCGGGCAGCG
>DAIOWL010001489.1:0-1577 GCA_036758545.1 Streptosporangiaceae bacterium
ACTGGGTGAGCGACAGGACGTTCCCGTCCGGATCGGCGAACCATGCCACCTTGTCACCACCCGGCGTCGTCCAGACACCGTCATCATCCTGGTCCATGCCGTCATAACGCAGGAACACGACGCCCCGTCCGGCGAGGTCGCGAGCGGTGGCCACGATATCGGCGACCCTCCAGCCGAGCACCGTGTAGCCGGGCCGGGCCACGTCGGCCACTGCCGTCACGCGGAGCATCGTGCCGTTAGCGTCGAACACGCAGGCAAAATCGTTCTGCTCGGTCACGCGCAGACCCAGCACCTGCTCGTAGAACGCCCGGGCCCGGGGCAGGTCGGCGGAGGCAGCGAACGCGATGACATCACCGGCCTGGAGCATGTGTCTCCTGATGCGGGGTGGTGCCAGCCGGACAGACCTTCGTCGCTGACGCCAGCGGCAGGGGCCAGGGGAAGGGCAAGGATCCTGGTGAGGCCTGATTCTGCCCCGGGCCAGACTGCGCGGGGTTCTGCTTCGCTCCGGGCTTCAGCTGGTTCGGAGCCGGGCTCGGCAAGGCCAGTTTCGAGAGGTCGCCCGCTGCCGAGCCATGGCCCTGTCCGCGCGCGGGCACGCAGCTGGCGTACCCGGGCACGGCGCCGTGTCCCTTCCGCCCGTGAGCGGACACCGACGTGTGGTGGGTCTTGTCGCTCACCGGGTCAGGCGAGGCCGCCGGCGGCCCGCTGCCCGTATCGCTGGGCCGGGGGTGCCGGGACATCGGTGAGCTGGCGACCGTGAGCGGACGCGGGGAGATGCCATGAGGTGGTGGCGGCGCCCCTATCGTCTCGTACGCGAAGTTCTGAATCGGGCTGGGCAGCACGCCGGCAAACGCCGCGGCGATGCTGCCCAGCCCGGCTGCTGCCACGGCCAGCGCGGCGGCTACGGGGAGCCTGCCACGAGCTGGCCTCTCGGACAGCGAGCGCCGGGCTGACCGCAGGGCAGCGTGCGAGGCGCCGGGACGGGACGCAAGCCGGGTGAACGCCGCGTGCGCGGCGTCCTGCCCGGCCAGGTCCCCGGGTTCAGCCGGCCCGGCTACGGCGGCGAGCATACGCGCCAGGCCATGAAGCTCTGGCGGCGCCCCGGGGGGGATAGGGCGCCGCTCCAAGATCATGTCCAGCAGCGGCTCGTCGTGCTCGCCGCCGGGCCGGCCGGGGAAGAACCCAGGCATCTCATCATGCATAGCGTCGGGACCACTCAAAGCGTTACACCCGCCTGTGCGACCTGGCCGGCCAGCCGGCGCAAGCCGCGATGCGCGGCCACCCGGACCGCCCCCGGGGACTTGCCCACGATCTTGGCCACGTCAGTGGCATCCAGGCCGACCACCACCCGCAGCATGATGATCTCGGCCTGTTCGCGCGGTAGCGACTTGATCAGCTCCATCGCGGCCTGCGTCGACACCGCCTCCAGCGCCAGGTCGGCGGCGTCGGCGGTGGTGAGCTGCTGTGCCGCCTCGGTCATGTCGAGCGGGACCGCCGGACGGCGATGCCGTGACCGGCCGGCGTCCGCCGCCCGGTTCCTGGCGATGGTGAACAGCCACGCCCGGAAATCCTGCTCC
>DAIOWL010001490.1:0-1575 GCA_036758545.1 Streptosporangiaceae bacterium
GCCGAGTATGCGTTCCCTGGCGATGGCGAGTTTGCCGCGGCCGAGCGGCACAGAACAGCCCGTTCTGGCGGCTCTTGTCGCTGCAGCTTTCGGGTGGCTGTATGGGACGGAGATCGGTCCCTGGTGCGCTTCGCGTGCCTGGACGTAACTACTCGGAACTCTTGTGAGTTGGCATGGCTCTACTGCCGTTTCCGTGATCATGCTTTCCCGTCATCGTGCGGGCAGATCCGGGCGTAGGCCGCCGCGGGTGAGGCCGGCCATGGTGATGAGGCGCCGGCGCTGTGGAACCCGTAGGCGCGCAGATCGGTGTTGGTGGCCGAGGGTCCTCGCCAGGGCGGTGAACTCGGGGATGCGGCAGCGTTGCGCCCAGGCGATCAGCCCGGCCAGCAGCGCGCGGCCGTGCTCGCCCTTGACCGCGAACACCGCGCGGAGTTGCTCCTTGATCAGGTAGCCCTTGTAGAGGTGCTTGTTGCCGGCGGCGATCTGGGCGGGCGTGGTCCGCTGCTGCCCGGTCAGCTGCCTGGCTTCTTGCGGGAAGATTGACTGCAGCGCTCACGTGCTACGGCCAGCCGCGGACGACATCGGTCACGAATTTGGCGATGCGTGCAGCTGCATGCTTGCCCGGGTCCAGATCCGGATTGTAGATGGCAACGCTCCAGCCGCGGCAGCCACCGGTTCGCAGCGCAGATGACACGATCTCGGTGAGCTCGATCCATGTGAGTCCACCTGGGAGGAGCGTCTCGCCCGGGGCGCCGCAGGCGGTGAACTCGGCGCGCGCAAGAACATCCAGGTCGGTGTGCAGCCACCAGCCAGGCGCCTGCGACGCGACGCGCTCAGCCGCCTCGCGTCCGGCCTTTGCAGGGTTCGGGCGCAGGTCGTCGGGCGTGCGCAGCAGCACGCGGTCAGCGAGCGTCGGGACGTTCAACTTCCCGCGCCAGGCGTCATCGCGCGGTCCGAGCATGGCGACCGCGGCGGGCCGTAGGGCAGGCAGCCGGGCCCGCAGCAGCTCGGGCGCCCGCTCGCCGGTGAGCCCGAGCAGGAGCGCCATCTCCATGTTGGCAGCCTCACCGCTTTGTGAGGCGTCCATCGGTGTGGCGTCCTCGTGGCCATCGAGGAACACCAGCCCGGCTTCGCCGAGGGCAGCACGCAGCGCCGGGATGGCAGCGAGTAGCACCGAGCAGTCGGCGCCGTAGACCAGCGGGAACCGATCTGCCGACAGCGCGCTGGCCACCCGCGTGTGCAGTGCGCTGAGCATGCTCAGCAAGGCCGGTTCGTTCAGCAGTCCCGAATCAGCGGCGCGTGCGGGGCTCGGCTCGGGGGCGACGATGTCTGGTGCGGTTCTTGCGCGTCCCGCGAACGCGGCCTGCAGCCCGGCGGCGCGCAGCGCCGCGGGTGCCCGCGCCTGAGCACCGGGCCGGCCCATGCCGTCAAAGGCCACGCCAATGAGATCGACCTGCTCAGTACTGTCCGGTTTCCAGCTTGCCGGGCGCGTAGTCATTGTTGTCCCTTTCCGGAATCCGGTCCGCTTACCGTGCAACGGGTCCCCGCCAAAGGCACGCTGATCGTGGCCGGGTG
>DAIOWL010001491.1:0-1573 GCA_036758545.1 Streptosporangiaceae bacterium
ACCAGCGGGAGGACTCCAGGTCGGTGCCGACCGTGACGATGCGGACGATGCCGGCTGCCCGGGCCGAGGCGACTACCCCGGATACTGTTCTCTTCCCGGGGGGCCGGCCCCCCGGACCCCCCAGAAGACCCATCATGTCCAGGTGGGTGTGGCTGTCCAGGGCCGGCCGGGGCAGCGGAGAGGGCTGCGCCGGGGCCGTCACCATTGACCGTTCGGCTTCCGGCACGTGGTCATGCGCCGAGCCGGGCGAGTTCCTCGTCCACCACCGAGGTGTCCAGCTTGGTGAACAGCGGCTTGGGCGCGGCCAGCGGCGTGCCGGCCCGCAGCGGTACCGAGGCCCAGCGCGGCGTGCTGTCGTACGTCCCGGTGATCACCGGGTAGGACGGGCCGCCGGCCTCGTCGACCTCTTCCACCCGCGGCATTTCCGACCAGGTCCCGCTGCCGCCCAGCATCTCGTGCACCTGCTGGGAGGAGCGGGGCAGGAACGGGGTGAGCAGCGTCTTGGCGTCGTCGACCAGCTGCAGGGCCACGTGCAGCACGGTGCGCATCCGCTCCGGGTCGGACTCGCGCAGCTTCCACGGCGCCTGCTCGGAGAAGTACTTGTTCGCCTCGGCCACCGTGCGCATCGCCTCGTTGATCGCGAACTTGAACCGCGAGGCGGACAGGTGCTCTCCGACGGTGCCGAACGCCTTCTGTGACCGGGCCAGCAGGTCCCGGTCCAGGTCGGTCAGGGCCCCCGCCGCCGGGATCGACCCGATGTTCTTCGCCGCGAACGAGACCGCGCGGTTGACCAGGTTGCCCCAGGTCGCGACCAGCTCGTCGTTGTTGCGGCGGACGAACTCGCTCCAGGTGAAGTCGGTGTCCTGGGTCTCCGGGCCGGCCACGGCCACGTAGTAGCGCAGCGCGTCCACGTCGTAGCGGTCCAGGAAGTCCCTGACGTAGATGACCACCGCGCGGGAGGAGGAGAACTTGCGGCCCTCCATGGTCAGGTACTCGCTCGAGACCACCTCGGTCGGCAGGTTCAGCTTGCCGAGCGGGCCGGGCTGGCCGCCGCGCGCGCCGAGCCCGCTGTAGCCGAGCAGCATGGCCGGCCAGATCTCGGAGTGGAAGACGATGTTGTCCTTGCCCATGAAGTAGTACGCCTCGGCGTCCGGCTCGTTCCACCAGGCCCGCCAGGCGTCCGGGTCGCCGCTGCGCCGGGCCCACTCGATCGACGCGGACAGGTACCCGATCACCGCGTCGAACCAGACGTAGATCCGCTTGTCCGGCCGGTCCCGCCAGCCGTCGAGCGGAACGGGCACGCCCCAGTCCAGGTCGCGCGTTATCGCCCGCGGCTGCAGGTCGTCCAGGAGGTTGAGGGAGAACTTGAGCACGTTCGGCCGCCAGTGGCCCGCCTTGGCCTGCAGCCAGGTGCCCAGCACCTCGGCGAACGCGGGCAGGTCCAGGAAGTAGTGCTCGGTCTCGCGGAAGACCGGCGTCTCGCCGTTGATCTTGGACCGGGGGTTGATCAGGTCGGCTGGGTCGAGCTGGTTGCCGCAGTTGTCGCACTGGTCGCCGCGGGCGCTGGGGTAGC
>DAIOWL010001492.1:0-1572 GCA_036758545.1 Streptosporangiaceae bacterium
TCGGCGATCCTGGCCAGCACGGCGGAGACCAGTTCGGCGGCGGAGAGTTCCCTGGGTATCCATTCAGGCCTGTGATTGATCAGGAGGCTTGCGGGGGCATCCAGGGATCCCCGGCCATGGCGTCGCGCAGGGCGTCCAGGGGGTGGATGCCGTGGTTGCGGGCGGTGCCCAGGTAGGAGCGGATGAGGCAGTAGCGGGCGGCGGTGCGGACGCTGCGCCAGCAGCCGCCGATCTTCATCTGGAGCTTCACCATGCGCTGGGGCTGTTCGGCGGGGTTGTTGGTGAACGGCACGGCGAAGTCGGCTGCGAAGCGCCACACCTGGACGGCTCGGGTCTGCAGGCGCCGGGCCAGGGTGTAGCCGGGATGCCGGCCGCTGGGCCAGTCCCGGTGCGCGTTGGTGGCAATGCCCCAGGCCACGGCGGTGTCATAGCGGGCACGCAGGGTCTCGAGGAGTTTGCCGTCCAGGGCGGTAGCGCCGTCGGCGCGGGCCTTGGCCACCGCGGCCTTAGCGTCAGTGAGCGCGCTGATGACCGGCTCGGTCCAGCAGCGCTGGACCCGGGTGCCTTCCTGGTCCATGTCGCCGATGCCGCGCAGTGCCCTGATCAGGTGGGCGCAGCACAGCTGGACCGCGGTCAGGTGCTGGTCGTACTTGGCGTAGGCGGCGTAATCGTCGCGGACCAGCGTGCCGCGGTAGCCGGGCAGGATGCCGAAGGCATCCAGCTGGGCGTGACCGCGCCCGGCGGCGGCCCCGAACCACACCAGCTTGCCGGCGCGGGCGGTGTAGATGTACAGCAGCCGGTCGCTGTCATCGCCCGCCACCCGTGCCGGGGTCTCATCGTGGTGCAGCACCGCAGCGGCCCGCAGCCGCTGTTTGAGGATGGTCTCGAACCCGGCCAGGCAGGCGGCCACCCGGGCCACCAGGCCCCCGGTGAAACCGGTCGAGACCGGCGCGCCCAGCAGCACGCCCATCAGATCGGCGGCGCGCTCGATGCTCATATGCCCGTTGCAGGCCAGCAGCGCCGTCGCCGCCCGCACGTCCGGGCCGTAACAGCATGGCCCGGCCAGCCCCGCCGGGGTGGCCGCGCGGGTCACCTTCCGGCATGCCGGGCAGGCCACCTCGATCATCTGGTACTCGGTCACCCGCAGCCGCACCGGCGGGGTGTCGGATACCTGCACCCGCTCGGCCACCTTCCCCTCCAGGCTGGCCAGGTCACGCCCGCATCCCGCGCACTGGCCGGGCGTCACCACGGTGACCTGGTCCGGGTCACTGCGCCAGGCCAGCGCGTGTCCCTCGTGCCCCGGCTGGCCGCCGCGCGGACGAGGCGAGCGCTTCCCGGGCTTCCTGGCGCGTCTGGCCCGTGCCGCCAGCCCGTCCGACCCCGGCGGCATCGAGGAGTTGGACGAGTCCATCCCCACCCGCCGCTTCAGCTGCTCGATCTCAGCCAGCAGCGCCGCGATCACCGCATCCCGCTCCGCCAGGGCAGCCAGCAACTCCTCACGGCTGAGCTCCCCGGGATCGGACACCCACCCAAACTACGGATCTCCCGGCACTCCAGCCATGACCACCGAAA
>DAIOWL010001493.1:0-1571 GCA_036758545.1 Streptosporangiaceae bacterium
CCGGATCCAGCGAGCGCGCTGTCCGCATTCCCTGCGGACACAAGGGCTGCTCGCGGCTTCAACGGTGACCTCGGTCAGTTTCTCCGGCGCTGGCGGCGAGAGCTGGAGTCCGGGACGGTGGCCGCGGACCCGCTGGGTGTCCGGGTCGCCCGCAAGACGCTCCTCGCCGTGGCCGGACTGGTCAGCGTCCACGACCGTACCTGGACGACCGACCGTTCACGGGCTGTCCGGCGCTGGAGAGCGTCACCCCTCACGCGAGGAAGCCAAGCGCGCGCTCGCGGACGACGGAATCATCGCTGCGATCGTCGAGCGCTTCGAGGGCTCGATCGGGCTCTGGGCCGACGATCCCGAAGCTCAGTAGCCCGTCAGGAGAGGCGTTCCAGCTTGGCGGCATCCGACGCGGTGGCCGGGTAGAGGATCACGATGCGGATCATCGGGTCGTCGGCCATGAGCAGGGACGTGCTGTGCAGGGTCAGCGGTCCGGCGCTGGGGTGGCGGAACCGCTTGAGCCTGCGCTCGGGACCGGCCACGTCGCTGCTCGCCCAGAACCGGGCAAAGTCGGGGGATAGCTGGGCCAGCCGGGCGGGCAGGGCGGTCCAGGCCGGGTCGTCGAGGCGGATGGTCATCGCGGCCCGGTACATGGCGACGTGCCTGGCGGCCTCCTGGTCCCAGTCGGCGACACTGATGACATGAACACACTCAGCTCACGCGACGGCACGACGATCGCTTACGACGAGCAGGGCGAGGGACCGGCCCTGATCCTGGTCGACGGCGCGCTGACGGTCCATTCGTCCGGCTCCGGGTCGGAGCTGGCCAAGCTGCTCGCGCCGCATTTCACGGTCTATGGCTATGACCGCCGCGGCCGCGGCGAGAGCGGGGACACGCTGCCCTACGCGGTCGACCGGGAGATCGACGACATCGAGGCGCTGATCGACTGCGCCGGCGGCCCGGCGTTCCTCTACGGCCACTCGTCCGGCGGACCCCTGGCCATGCGGGCGGCCATCAGGCTCGGCAGCAAGGTCAGCAAGATCGCCCTGTACGAGGCCCCTTATAACAACGACCCTGGCGTGCAGGAATCCTGGAGTGAGTACCTCAGGCAGCTGAGGCAGGCCCTAGCCGAAGATCGCCGGGGCGACGCGGTCGCCCTGTTCCTGCGGTTTGTCGGCACGCCCGCCGAGCAGGTCGACGGAATGCGCCGCGCGCCGTTCTGGCCGGGGCTGGAAGCCGTCGCGCCGACGCTGGCCTACGACCACGCCGCCATCCTCGGCGAGCCCTGGTCGGTGCCGACCGGGCTGGCCGCACGCGTCGCGGTACCCGCCCTCGTGATGGCGGGCGACGCGAGCCTTCCGTTCATGCCGGACGCGGCCCGGGTACTGAGCCAGGCGATCCCGCACGGCCAGCTGCGGACGCTGGAGGATCAGACCCATGAGGTGAAGCCGGGCGTGCTCGCCCCGGTCCTGGTGGACTTTTTCACCTCATGAGAGGGTTCAGGGGCGCGAGCCCAGGCCGGGCGGCTACGACTACGATGGGATTCCGGCGGCGACGCGAGATCGCTGGAGGCGCCGATCGTG
>DAIOWL010001494.1:0-1570 GCA_036758545.1 Streptosporangiaceae bacterium
GGAACGATCGCATCGACCCGGGACCAGGCCGCGACCACGTGGTCGCCGGGCCGGACGAGGATGTCGCCGCGGAGCTTGAGCACTGCGCGGGCCGGGCGCAGTGCCGCGGCGGCCTGGCCGCCGCCGCGGCGTTCCTGGAACGCGCGGCCACGCTGACCCCCGACCCGGTGCGCCGTGCCGAGCGCACGCTGGCCGCGGCTCAGGCCAGCATGCAGGCTGGCGTGTTCGGCAAGGCCCGCGACCTGCTGGCTACGGCCGAAGCCGGGCCGCTGGATGAGTTTCAGGCCGCCCGAGTGGACTTGCTGCGCGGGAGGATCGCGTTCGCCTCCGGCCTGGGCAGCGACGCTCCCCCGCTGCTGCTGAAGGCGGCCAGGCGGCTCGAGCCGCTCAACCCCGACTTGGCCCGCGAGACCTACGTCGATGCGTGGCAGGCGGCATTCTTCGCCGGGCATCTGGCGGGTGCCGGCGACCTGCTCGAGGTCTCCCGCGCCGCCCGGGTCCTCCCGGCGCCGGCGCACCCGCCGCGTCTGGTCGATTTGGTGCTGGACGGTTTTGCGCTGCTGGTCACCGACGGACCAACCGCTGCTGCACCGGTGTTGCGGCAGGCCACGAGCGCCCTTGCCCCCCCGGACATCCCCGAGGAAGAGATACTTCGGTGGGGCTTTGTCGCTACGGTGGCGGACGAAGCTCTCTGGGACGACGAGGGCTGGCGTGTGACCGTCAGGCAGGTGCAGCTCGCCCGTGACGTCGGCGCGCTCGACCAGCTCTCGTTCCTTCTGAACCGGATGGCTGTGGAGACCGTGTGGAGTGGTGACTTTGCGGCTGCCACTGTGCTGATCGCCGAAGCCGGTGCGGTCTGCGAGGCGACCGGGTCTGGTTTCGCGCCCGTCGCCGCCGTGATGCTAGCTGCGTTCCGGGGAAGGGAAGCCGAGGCCGTTCCGCTGATCCAGTCCACCGTCGAGCAGGCCACAGCCGGCGGTCAGGGAGTCTCGGTGACCGTCGCGCACTGGGTGGCCGCCGTCCTCTACAACGGCCTCGGCCGTTACGAGGAAGCACTGGCAGCGGCCCGGCAAGCCAGCGAGCACAAGCACGTATATATCTCCGTGTGGGCGTTGCCCGAGCTGATCGAAGCCGCCGCGCGCGCCGGAAACCCGCGCGCTGCCGGCGATGCCCTCGATCGGCTGGCCGGAACGTCACGGGCCGGAGGAACCGAGGACGGGCTGGGGATCGAGGCGCGGTCACGCGCGCTGCTGAGCGAGGCCGAAGCCGCCGAGGGGTACTACCGCGAAGCAATCGACCGGCTCAGCCGCACACGGCGCCGTCCCGACCTCGCCCGTGCCCACCTGCTGTACGGCGAGTGGCTGCGCCGCCAGCGCCGCCGCCGCGACGCCCGGGACCAGCTTCGCACCGCCTTCGCCATGTTTGAAGCGATGGGCATGGAGGCGTTCGCGAGCCGGGCCCGGGCCGAGCTGCGCGCCACCGGCGAGCGGGCCCGCCCGCGCCGCCCCGGGGCCCCGGAGGTGCTCACCCCGCAGGAGGAGCAGATCGCCCGGCTGGTCGCCGAGCACCT
>DAIOWL010001495.1:0-1569 GCA_036758545.1 Streptosporangiaceae bacterium
CTCCAGGGCGCGCCCGGTCGATGAGATCGGGAAGAACAGATCCGGGTCGGCGTGTTCGGCGGGATCCAGCCATGGTGGATCCGGCCTTGCTACGACGAACGGCTGCACCTGGCCCACCCGCCCTCACCGCAGCAGGTAGAAGAAGCCTGGCAGCAGCATCCGGACGCGGCCGGCGCCCTGATCGTGAGCCCCACGCCGTATGGCACCTGTGCCGACATCGAGGCGATCGCCGGCCTGTGCCACCAGCGGGGAATGCCGCTGATCGTGGACGAGGCCTGGGGCGCCCACCTGCCGTTCCACGAGGACCTGCCGACCTGGGCCATGGACGCCGGCGCGGACGTGTGCGTCGTCAGCGTGCACAAGATGGGCACCGGGTTCGAGCAGGGCTCGGTCTTCCACCAGCAGGGCGGACTGGTGGACCCGGACCAGCTGTCCGCCTGCGCCGACATGCTGATGACCACCAGCCCGAACGTGATGATCTACGCCGCGCTCGACGGCTGGCGGCGGCAGATGGCCGAGCACGGGCACGCCCTGCTCGGCGCCGCGCTCGGCCTGGCCGACCGGGTCCGGGCCGAGATCGGCGCACTGCCCGGCCTGCACGTGCTGCGGGAGGAGCTCCTCGGCGCCGAGGCCTCGCACGACCTCGACCCGCTGCACGTGGTCATCGACGTTTCCGAACTGGACGTCAGCGGCTACGACGCGGCCGACTGGCTGCGCGGGCAGCAGCGCATCGACATGGGACTTTCCGACCACCGCCGCATCGAGGCCACCCTGTCGGTCGCCGACGACGACCGCAGCGCCGCCCGGCTCGTCGCGGCGCTGCGCGCCCTCACTAAGCACGCCACCGACCTGCCCAGGGCCAAGGTGGTCGCGCTGCCCAGCGCCCCGGAACTCGAGCTCGAGCCGGCCATGCTGCCCCGCGACGCCTTCTTCGCCGCCAAGGAAGCCGTCGACGCTGATAAGGCGGTGGGCCGGATCTGCGCCGAGCAGATCACCCCGTACCCGCCGGGCATACCGGTGATCATCCCCGGCGAGCGCGTCACCGAAGAGCTCCTCGGCTACCTGCGCAGCGGACTGGACGCCGGGATGCAGCTGCCCGACCCCGCCGACCCCAGCCTCGGCACCATCCGGGTGGTCAGCCGGGAGCAGGTTCCAGGAAAAGAGCATTCCTGAAGGCGCCGGTTTGAGCTTCGGGCCTCGGGTAAGGCGACGCGTTGCCTCTCACGGAAGGAACAACCGTGCAGCACTTCACCACCTCGAGCCGCAGACGGCAGCCGGCACGGCGACGGGCCGGGTCCATCGGTATCGGTGTCGCCACTGGGATAGCGACTGCGGCGGGCGTGATGTTCGGCCGCAAGGCAGTGACAGCCGCCAAGGTCGGCAAGGGACATCCCCTCAAGCATCGCGTGCTGGACCTGGCGGCGGGCGCCATCCAGCCGAAGTACCCGCTGGCCGCGATGAGCACCTACCTCAACGGCTTCCACATGTACGCCGACGATATGGGCCGGCAGGTAGAGGCGTCGCATTTCTGCATTCACCTGCGCCATGACCTGCACCAGTGCGTGATCT
>DAIOWL010001496.1:0-1568 GCA_036758545.1 Streptosporangiaceae bacterium
CGTCATCGAGCGTCCCGCTGTCGGTGCGGTGTTCGAGGCCAGCTCCAGCCCATCCGCTCCCACGACGTTCCCGGCGACGATGGCGCTGGCCGGGGCCACCTTCACGGCTATGATCCAGCTTTCGCTGGTCTGCCAGCGCTGGCCGCTGGGCCGGCTCGGGCGGCCCTGGTCAGGTATCGCCGCGCTCGTCCTGTCCTGGCTCATCGGGGCGGGCGCCTACTTCCTCTTCGTCAACGTCAGCTACCTGCCGGTCGCCGAGCGTGTCGCCGCGGGACTGCGCGACCCGGCCGGCCCGGTCACCAGGGCCGACTTCGGAGCCGCGCTGATCGCCGTCGGGGTCTGGCAGACGGTCCTGTTCATCGCCCTGCGCGGCTGGCCCGTTAACACCATCAGCAGGCGTTCCAGGCGCCTGCTCGCCGGCAACACCCTGGTCATCGGGCTCGGCGCGGGCACGTATGCGGTGATGCACGACGCGGCAGGCCTTTCGCCGGGCACGATCGGCGCCGTCTGCGGGTGCGTCATCGGCGCCGTCCTCGTGGTGGCCATGCTCTTCGAAGGCTGGCCCGCCGCGCTCCTGCGACCCGCCGCCGGCCGGGCTCTCACTCTCGCTCTCACGGCCGTGGTCGCGCTCGCGCTCTACCGTGCCCTGGCCGCCTACGCCGACGGCGTGCGCTGGATCAGAGCGGCCCCCGACGACTGGATTGCCAGCGCGTCGCTCAGCTTCGCCGGAGCGGGGATCATCCTGCACGTCGGCATCGGGCTCCGCTGGCCCTTCGCCGGGCTACGGCGAGACGCCGTGGCGCAACGCCTCCCGGACGATCTCCACCCGGCCCTTCGCGCCGAGCTTCGTGAGGATGCGGGAGATATAGGTCTGGACGGTACGCCGTGACAGGAACATGCCCCTGGCGATGTCCGAGGTCGAATCGCCCCTGGCTACCAGGGCGGCGATCTTGATCTCGGTCGGCGTGAGGGCCTCCCAGCCGGAGGCCGCACGCGGCCCGCGCCGGCCGCGGACGCCGCGCCTGATGCCGTAGGGGCGGAGCCGGCCCTCGGCCCGCCGGATGTCCCATCGGGCCTGCATGTCCTCGTACCGGGCCACGGCCTCGTTCAGCAGGGACCGCGCATCCTCTTCGTGTCCGTGCCCGGCCAGCACGACAGCCAGATCCTCCAGCGCGGCGGGCAGTTCCACCGCCGGGCCGACCGTCCGGTAGTGCGTCACCGCTTCCGCGAGCCGCTCCGGATCGGACTCAAGCAGTCCGTAACATCGCAGGCTGGCCGCTGCGGCCCGGGCCGGACGGGTCTCCGCCGCGGCCTCGTCCCGGCACGCCGCCGCCGCCTCCTGCGCGACCTTTCTGTCGCCGACGGTGACCGCGAGCCGGACCACGTCCGGCAGCCACTGGTGGGTCAGGGTCATCTCACCGTCCCGCCGCGGCACTATCTCGGCCAGCCTCAGCATGGCAGGGCGGATCTTCCCGCTCTGCTCTAGCGAAAGCGCGTGCGCGGCAATCAGGAAATCCTGGTTCTCCCGGTCGGCGAGATTCTCGATGGGCAGCGCCAGGCCTTCCCTG
>DAIOWL010001497.1:0-1566 GCA_036758545.1 Streptosporangiaceae bacterium
GGAAAAGGTCACAGCAGTCAGATGGGAGAAATAGGAATGTTCGGGAAGAGGTATGTGAATAACCTCATCAGCCGGAGCGCGGAGAGCGCGGCCGACCGGGCGCGGTTCCTGACGACCGCGAGCGCGGCGGGCCTGGGACTGGTGGGCGCAGGCCTGCTCAGGTGGATGGCCACCCCGGCGCTAGCTGCGCAGGCCGGCAACGCGAACGCAATCTCCGATAGCACGATCCTCAACTTCGCGCTGAACCTCGAGTACCTCGAGGCAGAGTTCTACTCTTACGCGGTGAACGGGGAGGGGCTGCCAGAGAGCCTGACCCACGGCACCGGGCAGCGCGGCCCGGTGGCCGGCGGCCATGCGGTGCAGTTCGGCAGCAGGTCGGTCCGGCAGTTCGCCAAGGAGATCGCCCGCGATGAGCACGAGCATGTGGAGTTCTTCCGCTCTGCGCTCGGATCTGCGGCGGTCGCCCGGCCGGCCATCAATATGCAGCAGAGCTTTACCGACGCGGCGGCCGCAGCAGGCCTGATCAAGGCCGGGGAGACCTTCGATGTGTTCGCCAGCGAGGACAACTTCCTGCGCGGCGCCTTCCTCTTCGAGGACGTCGGGGTCACCGCCTTCAAGGGGGCAGCGCCGCTGATCGACAATAAGACCTACCTGGACGCCGCCGCCGGCATCCTGGCCGTGGAGGCTTACCACGCGGCAACGGTCCGGACCGTGCTGTACGAGCGCGGCGGCGCCGACGACGCCAACGCGATTTCCAGCGCCCGCGACAGCCTCAACGGGCACCCCGGCCTGGACCAGGGCATCACCATCGACGGGGAGGCCAACATCGTTCCTGATGACGGCAACGGCATCGCCTTTGGCCGTACCCCGGGCCAGATCCTCAACATCGTCTACCTGACTCCGGGCCAGGCGACCTCGGGAGGGTTCTACCCGAATGGCCTGAACGGCGAGCTGACTACCAGCGGATGACCGGGCAGCCGCGCGTTGCGCGGATGTCACTACCGGTGCCGTGCGGATTCGTTAGTACCGGCCTGCCGATTCACCGCCGCCCCTTCGCCCAGACGGCGCTGCTAAGGTCGGCGGCGCCCGCGAATTCGCGACCGACTGGGCGCAGCTGGCTCCGCTGTAAGCAGAAGGGAAACACCGATCATGAATCCCCCGGAGCCCATCAACATCGGCGTGTCCCGCCAGATCGGGCATTACGCCGACGCGATCCGCGTGCCGGCCGGCTACGAGCAGATCATCACCTCGGGGAGACCGGGACTGACCGCTGAGTGCGAGCTGCCCGGCAATGTCACCGAGCAGGCCCGCGAGCCCTGGCAGGACGTCGGGCTGCCCTCGACTACAGGACAGGACCCGGGGGCGCCTCCGCGGACCGAAGGCAGCGAGCGGGACCTGGCGCGCCGCAGGAGTCTTCGGGGGAGCACGCCGTGAGCACGACCGAACAGCAGGCCCGCGTCATCCAGACGCCGCGGACCGAGCGCAAGGGAAACATCCTCGCCTTCTGGCTGTCCTCGACCGACCACAAGATCATCGGGCACCTGTACCTCATCACCTCGTTCTTCT
>DAIOWL010001498.1:0-1565 GCA_036758545.1 Streptosporangiaceae bacterium
GTGCGCTTGAGGTTGAGGTCGAAGAACAGGCGCCGCCGCTGCCCCTCGGGCAGGCGCGCCATGACCGACTGGGTGATCTCCTGGGTCAGTCCCGCCCAGACCTGGTCGGGGTTCTCGTACATCCAGGGGTTGAACCACACCGTGATCGCCTTGCGGCCGCCGTCGGCGGGAACCATCTGGTACGGGAGCCGGTCCTCGTGGATGCGTTGCTGCAGCCGCTTCCAGGCCCAGCCGGACGTGATCCGGCCCCGGTCGACCGGGCCGCCGTCCCTGGTGCGCAGCTCAAAGGCCGGCTCTCGTCCGGCTCCGTTCGGCGCCTGCGGCCGCTCGGGGTCCAGCCTGGCCTGGATCTGCCTGAGCAAGCTCGACTTTCCCTGGCCCCACGGCGCATGGATCCCGACCACGACCGGCGCGGCGGTACCGTCGGCCGCGAATGCGTCGACGACCGTCCTGGTGAGCGCCTCCCGGGCGAGGAGATCCGCGTCGGCGGGCTGATCTTGCAGCAGGATTGACGCGACCCGGATCGGGCTGCCGAACGAACCGCCGGAGACCAGCGGCTGGTCGGGGGAGATCAGCCACTCGCGCATCGACGCGTCGTCGCCGCCGGTCAGCAGGACAGGCCGGCCCTGCTTGGCCGCTTCGGTCACGTGCAGAGCGCGGATCGCGGACCGGCCGCTCCGTGACGGGGTGCCGACCAGGCGTCCGTCAACGTGCCATTTGAGCAGATAACCCTCGTCACAGCCGCCCAGCACCAGCGAGTCGCCGCGCTCGCTGAGATGGCTCGCCAGCGCCCGTACCGGTCGGGCCGGGAAGGGAGCGCCGTAGGCGGCGACCTGGGTCAGCCTGATCGGGTCGTACATGTCGACCGAGCCGTCGGTCCTGGCGGCCACGACCTTGGGCAGGCTGCCGTCGAAGACAACGCAGACGGCCTGGACGGAGTACGGAGCAATCGAACGGACCTCACCGGGCTCGTCCATCGGCACCTGCAGCAAACCCTGGGTCGACCCGATCACGACCACGATGGTGCCGGCCTCGGGCCCGGGGACGACGGCGAGCCCCGTGACCTGCCCGCAGCCCGAGGCGAGCTCGGTGCTCGCTTCGGGGTCGTCGAGCGGGCAGCGCTGGACGGTTCCGTCCAGGCTGCCGCTGAGGGCGTAGAGCACGCCCCTGTGCGTAGCGGTGGCGAGCGCGTGGACCTCGGCGTCGTGGCCCATCGGGAGCTCGGAGCGGAGCTGTCCGGTGTCCGGGTCCCAGTCGAGCACACGGTGGTCGAGCCCGCTGCTGAGCAGGTGCGTGCCGCCGGCCGCTAGCGCGCGCACAGCTCTCCCGTGGCTGAACGATTGCAGCTGCGCGCCGGTCTCCGGGTCTATGACGCGGATCTGGCCGGTAGCTCCGGCGCAGGCCAGGAACGGTCCGGTGGCCGCGGTCCCGCCGGTCACCGCCGAGATCGGGCCGTCGGTGCGGAAAAAGGTCCGCATGGACTTCAAGACGTTGGAGCTGAGGCGGCTGACCTCGATGTCGCCGTTGAAGTCGCCCGACGCGACGATCACGCCCTCGGCGGTGCT
>DAIOWL010001499.1:0-1564 GCA_036758545.1 Streptosporangiaceae bacterium
CCGGCCGCGAACAGGTGCGACGTGATCACCGGCGACGACCCGATGACCAGCGCGGCCGCGATGGTCTCGCCCATGGCCCGGCCCAGGCCGAGCAGCACCGCGCCGACGATGCCGCCCTGGCTGTGCGGCCACACCGCGCCGGTGATCATCTCCCACCGGGTAGCGCCCAGGGCGTAGGCGCCCTCCTTGTCGATGGCCGGCACCGTCGCGATGACCTCACGCGACAGCGAGGTCACGATCGGCGTGATCATGAAGGCCAGGATGAGGCCGGCGGTGAAGAACGAGGCGCCGCTCACCGGCGCCCCGAACAGGGCGTCGAGCACCGGGATCCCCTTCACGCCCGATGCGATTGAGGTGTAGATGCTCTGCAGCCAGGGGGCGAGCACCAGAATCCCCCACAAGCCCCAGACCACCGAAGGCACCACGGCCAGCAGGTCGATCACGTACACGATCGGCCGGGCCCACCGCCGCGGCACGACCTCGGTCAGCAGCAGGGCTATGGCCACGCTGACCGGAACGGACAGGATGATCGCGATCGCCGCGGTGATGATCGTGCCGTAGATAAAGCTCAGCGCGCCGAAGCTGTTGGTCGCGGGGTTCCAGTCGGCCGTGAAGATCTTCCAGCCCTCCGTGCTGAACCACGACGAGGCCTGCTGGCTGGTCGAGATCGCGATCAGGGCCAGGATGACCAGCACGAGCACGCCGGCCGTGGCGGCGAGGATCTGGAAGATCCGGTCGCCGAGCGGGCGCCGGTGGGCCAGCGGGCTGGCGGACCCAGCCGGAGCGGCTGGGTCCGCCTGTGCCGCGGTGCTCATGACGACGACTCCGTCTGAGCTGCTTGCATCACAGAATTCACCACTTACGAAGTGATCTTGTCCAGCTGCGCTACGGCCTTCTGGTCGATGCTGCTGGGCAGCGGCGCGAGACCGATCTGGGGGAGCAGCTTCTGGCCGTCGCCGAGCAGGTAGCCCAGGTAAGCCTTGAGCATGGCCGCGTCGTTGGCGGTCGGCTGCTTGGCGTTGACCAGGTCCCACGACTGGTAGGTGATCGGGTAGGCAGTGGCCCCGCCCTGCCAGACCGCCGCGAAGGTCAGGTCGGGCTTGAGGGCGACGCTGTCCGCGGCCGCCGTCGCCGACGCCGGCGACGGCGCGATGAACGAGCCGTCCTTGTTCTTGACCGAGGCGAAGGTCAGGCCGGAGGCCTTGGCGGTGGAGTAGTCCACGTACCCGATGGCGCCGGGGGTGGACTTGACGACCTGCGCCACACCCGGGTTGCCGCTGGCGGCGCGGGCGGAGGACGGCCACTTGATGGTCGAGCTGCTGCCCAGGGTCCAGGCGCTGCCGGTCGCATCCACCAGGAACTCGGTGAAGTTCTGCGTGGTGCCCGAGGAGTCGGACCGGACGGCCAGGGTTATCGCCGTGCTGGGCAGGCTAGCCCCGGCGTTGTCGGCCTTGATCGCCGGGTCGTTCCAGGTCTTGATCTTGCCCGAGAAGATGCCCGCGATGGTGGCGGGCGACAGCTTCAGGTTGCTCACGCCCGACAGGTTGTACGCCATCGTGATCGG
>DAIOWL010001500.1:0-1563 GCA_036758545.1 Streptosporangiaceae bacterium
GAGGTCGAGCTGGCCAAGCGGATCGAGGCGGGCCTGTTCGCCGAGGAGAAGCTGGCCGAGCGCGAGAGGCTGTCTACGGACGCGCGCATCGACCTGGAGTGGATTTCCGAGGACGGCATTCGGGCCAAGAACCACCTGCTGGAGGCCAACCTCCGCCTGGTCGTCTCGCTGGCCAAGCGCTACACCGGGCGCGGCATGCCGTTCCTCGACCTGATCCAGGAGGGCAACCTGGGCCTGATCCGCGCGGTGGAGAGGTTCGACTACACCAAGGGCTACCGGTTCTCCACGTACGCCACCTGGTGGATCCGGCAGGCGATGACTAAGGCGCTGGCCGATCAGCTGCCGCCTTCGACCGGGAAGCCGCCGACCGGAAAGCCCCCGGCCGGGGAGCCTCCGGGCGGGCCGGGGCGGTGAGCGGGCTGCGGGTGGCCGTTGCCGGCGGCGGCCTCGGCGGCCTGTGCCTGGCCCAGGGCCTGCTGAAGGCCGGTGTCGACGTCACGGTCTACGAGCGGGACGCGCAGCTAGCCGGCCGGCGGCAGGGCTACCGGCTGCACGTGGACGCGCGCGCCGGGCTGGCCCTGGAACAGTGCCTGCCACCCGGATCGCTCGCCTTGTTCCAGGCCACCTGCTCCGAGGCGAGCACGCGGCTGACGGTGGTGAGCGAGCGGCTGCGGGTGCTGAACGAGCAGCGCCGGACCGCAGACGCCGACCCGTACGCGCCCGCCACGCTGTCCACGTCGGTCAACCGCCAGACGCTGCGCGAGGTGCTGGCCGCCGGGCTGGACGGCAGGCTCGTCTTCGGCTGCGAGCTGACCGGCTACGAACTGACCGGCTCCCAGCTGGACAGCTCCCAGCTGGCCGACTCACGGCTGGCCGGGCCGGGGAACGGCCGGGGCGGCGTCCGGCTGCATTTCGCCGACGGACGCCAGGCCGAGGCGGACCTGCTGGTCGGCGCCGACGGCGTCGGCTCGACGGTACGCCGTCAGTACCTGCCCGCCGCCGCGCCGGCCGATACCGGCAAGCGATGCGTCTACGGCACGATCCCGCTCGGGCCCGGCGAGGCGGACCGGCTGCCGTCGGCGCTGCGGGACGGCTTCACCGCGGTGATCGGCGGCCAGGTCGGCATGGCGACCGGCGTGGTCCGCTTCCGGCAGCGGCCCGAACAGGCCGCGCCGTGGCTCTCTCCCGCCGGGGACTACCTGATGTGGGCGGTGGCGGGGGACGCCAGGGGGTTCGGGGTGGCGGACGAGCGGCTGACGGCCATGTCGCCAGCCGAGCTGCACGCGCTGACCGCGAGGCTGATCAGGAGCTGGCATCCGGACCTGCGCGCGCTGCACGCGCGGGCCGCCGTGGACGAGACGTTCCTGGTCAGGATCCGCACCTCGCCGCCGGTACCGCCGTGGCCGCCCAGCCGGGTCACCGTGCTCGGCGACGCCATCCACGCGATGAGCCCGGCGCGCGGTTCGGGGGCCAACACGGCGCTGCAGGACGCGGCGCTGCTCTGCCGCCTGCTGACCGGAACCGCGGGAAACGGAGCCCGAACGGACCTGGCCGGGAGCGGAA
>DAIOWL010001501.1:0-1562 GCA_036758545.1 Streptosporangiaceae bacterium
CGCGCCGCAGAGCAGCCCGGCCACGGCGGACGGCCCGAGGTCGGCGGCCGGCTCGGCCAGCGCGTGCCGGGCCATCCGCCGGGCCGTGACGCCGCTCCAGGTCAGGGTGGCGGTCATGGAGGCGCATTCTACGAGCCCACGGTGTCGGGGAGCTTGCCGGTCGCGCCGAGCTTGTAGGCGATGATCATTCTTTGCTGGGACGGGACCAGGGAGGCGCCCGCTCCGGCGATGACGTAGTCGCCATCGATCGTGACCGGGGCGTTTGTCCCGGCGGAGAGCGGCTTGGCGAGCAGGATCTTGCCGGTGGCCGCGTCGAACGCGTACAGGTCGCCGTGGAACGTGGTGGTGAAGACGACGTCGTTCGTCACCGTGGCGGCGCCGTACGGCGAGGACGGGAGCGGGGTATCCCATTCGACCGCGCCGGTGTCCTGGTTGACCGCGACCATCTCACCGGTGGCCTTCTCGACGGCCGCCAGGACGGCGGCCACCCCCGCGGTGTAGCCGGTCCTGGACGCCGGCAGCGCGAGGTCGTTGACGGCGGCGAACGTGGTCGCGCCGTTGCTGGCCAGCTGGGTCTCGATGCCGCCGAAGATGCTCGGCTCGAGGCAGAACGTGGCAGGCAGGCCGGTGTGCGAGCCGGGCTTGGCGTTCTCGGTGAGCAGCCCGTCGTTCTCGTGCCCGTCGTGCCCGCCGACCGGGAGCTTCCACAGCAGCTGGCCGGTCTTCGCGTCCAGCTCGAACAAGATGCCCGCCTTGCCGCCGTCGACCACCACCGGCCGCCCGTTCGCCGTGGTCAGCACCGGCGTGTTCTGCAGGTCCCAGTCGTACAGGTCGTGCGGGGTCAGCTGGTAGTACCACAGGAGCTTGCCGTGCGGGCTGAGCTTGACCACCGAGTCGGTGTACAGGTCAGGACCCGGCCGGCTGCTCCCCAGCGGGTAGCTCTTGGTGCCGAAGAGCGGGGCGGGGTTGGCCACGCCGATGTACAGGTTGCCCTGGGCGTCGAACGATGGCGCGTACCACTGGCCGCCGCCGGAGTTGATGTCCGGGTGCCCCCATAGGTTCTGCACCTCGTCCCAGCTCCATTCCGGCGCGCCGGTCGCGGCGTTCAGCGCCCACAAGGTGGCCTTGCCGCCGCCGAGGTACTCGCCCACGGTCGGGTTGACCGGCACGGTGGACACGTAGACGGTGCCGTGGTTGTAGCCCGGGGTCATGTCGATGCCCTCGTGGTCGTTGCCGATCACCGTCCGGCTCCACATCTGCGTGCCGGTGGCCGCGTCCAGCGCGAACGCGGCGTGGTTCGTGGCCCCGTAGACCACCCCGCCGACCACGTTGACCCCGTCCGGGCCGCCGTTGGGCGAGTCGTAGCTGTGCGTCCAGAGCACCTTGCCCGTGGCCAGGCGGATCGCCATCACGTTGGACTGCAGATCCTGCACGTAGACCACGCCGTTCACGATCACGGGGGTGGTGGCGTAGGCGCCGTCGCTGTGCGAGACGTCGGTATGGAGCGGAACCGTCCAGGCCACACCCAGCTTCGAGACGTTCGTGCTGGTGATCGCGCTGGC
>DAIOWL010001502.1:0-1561 GCA_036758545.1 Streptosporangiaceae bacterium
CGTGATATAAGGCGGGTGAGACGGTGGCGCGGCCCGCGATGGCCGTGATGCGACGGGAGCATGCGATAGAGGCATGCGACGGGAGCATGCGACAGGAGCAATAGCCGGGGCCTGGCGGGAGCAGCACAGACGGGGGTGGCCGGTGGTGAGTGCTTCGAGTCACGGGCCGACTGTTCCGGGCGGCCCGCGCCGCGCCGGGCGCAGGCCGGGCGCGGGGGCTCGCGAGGGGGCTGAACTGGGCACGGGAGCTCCCGAGGGGGCTGGCGGAAATCAGAGCTGTACGGAAATCACAGCTGTTCCGACACGCGCGCCCGGAACCGAACACGGTTCGCAAACGTCTCACTTGGTACGGATGACGCAACCCGGAGGCGACCGCCCGCCCCCGGCGCCATCCGGCGTGAAGGAGGGGAAGCACCTAATGCTTGCCAGACATCGCCAATCGCTCATCCTGCAGGCCGTCAGGAGCGATGGCAGCGCACGTGTCAGTGACCTCACCCAGCGGCTCGGCGTCTCGGATATGACCATCCGCCGCGATCTCGAGGTCCTCGCCCGGGATGGCCTGGTCGAGAAGGTACACGGCGGCGCGGTCCTGCCAGGGTCGCCCGCCAGCCATGAGCCGGGCTTCGAAGCGAAGCTGGTACTCGAGCGGCCGGAGAAGACCGCGATCGCCCGCGCCGCCGCGAGCATCGTCACGCCCGGCACGGCCATCGCGATCGGTTCGGGGACCACCACGTTCGCGCTGGCCCAGTGCCTGCTCGACGTGCCCGGGCTCACCATCGTCACCAACTCGCTGCGGGTTACCAACCTGTTCAGCGGGACCCGCGGCCTCGACGGCACGGCCGATTCGGTCGTGCTGACCGGCGGCGTCCGGACCCCCTCGGACGCGCTGGTCGGCCCGGTGGCTGACCTGACTATCAGATCACTCCACTTCGACCTGCTCTTCCTCGGCTGCTACGGCTTCGACGTCAACGCCGGCCTGACCACGCCGAACCTGGCCGAAGCGGAGACCAACCGGGCCCTGATCCGGGTCGCCCGCCGGGTCGTCGTGCTGGCCGACCACACCAAGTGGGGCCTGGTCGGGCTGAGCTCGTTCGCCCGGCTGAGCGAGGTGGACGTGCTCATCACCGATGACATGCTGCCCGCCGACGCCAGGAACCAGGTCGAGGAGCACGCCGGGCAGGTCGTCTACGCCGACGGCATGATGGCCAGCCAGGTGTCGAGACAGTCGGCCTGAGGTACTCCCCCGAAGGGGCCGGGGCGATCAGTAGGTCGTGACGACCGGCTGGCCCTCGGCCCCGTCGGCGGACACGGCGCCCTGCTCGGCGAGGCGCATGGCCTCCTCGATCAGCGTCTCCACGATCTGGGACTCGGGCACGGTGGCGATCACCTTGCCGCGCACGAAGATCTGGCCCTTGCCGTTGCCGGAGGCGACGCCGAGGTCGGCCTCGCGGGCCTCGCCCGGGCCGTTGACCACGCAGCCCATGACCGCGACCCGCAGCGGCACCTCCATGCCCTCCAGGCCGGCGGTCACCTCCTCGGCCAGCTTGTACACGTCGACCTG
>DAIOWL010001503.1:0-1560 GCA_036758545.1 Streptosporangiaceae bacterium
CCTGCCCGCCTCGGCGCCGAGCACCTGGATCAGGAAGCGCAGGAAACCGACGCACGGGCGCCGTAATAAGCGCCGAGCACATGAGATTCCAGCGCGTCGGGGAAATGCCAGGTCAGGTAGCGGTCCTGGGTCAGCACCCGGGCCGCCAGGGCAAGCACGGCCTCGAAGCCCGCCGTCCCTGGCTGGACGCCCTTTACCTGCACCGGCGCCCGGCCCTGGGCTCGCCCTCATCATCCATCTGGCCATCATGCCCCTCGGCGGCCCCGGCCGCGGCGGCCTGCGCCGCCAGGAGGCTAGGGCGGCCAGCAGCGCCACGATCCTGAATCCAGACGAGCCCTCGTGAGGCCGGGTTCCTATCTGGCGACCGGTGACGCACTCGTAACCCGACGGCGTCGCCGGGTGCCGAACAGGACGCCGCATGATCGCGTATTTCCGCGGTCCGGTTCACGGTCGAAGCAGCGGCCGCAGGTCGTCGAGCCGGTCGAACAGGTGCCACACGTACGCCGAGGTGCCTCGTTCCCGGTGCGGGTGCAGGTCGGCCAGCGCGGGGTCCTGACGGTAGCTCTCGAAGGCCGCCCTGGACTCCCATTCGACCAGTATGAGCACCTGCCGGGGGGTGATGTCGCCGGCTGCGCTCTCCTGGAACCGGCCCAGCGCCAGCACCCGCCCTCCGTGCCGGGCTACCTCGTGGGCCGACCGGCGTGAGTAGGCCAGGTACTCCTCGCGGTCTGCAATATCGAACAGGTTGAGCGCGTAGACCTTCGTCTCCTCAGCTGCCACACCCCGACTCTAGGCCAGTGCACCCGGCCGACTCAGCGGGCCCGGCGCCCGAGCAGCTTCTCGATACTGCGGCGCTCGCGCTTGGTCGGGCGGCCCGCGCCGCGGTCCCGGACAGCCACCGGGACAGCCTCCTGGCGGGGCGGAGGAGGAGGGCTGTTGTCGATGTAGCACGCGACGGCAGCCGGCGCGCTGACACGCTTGGTGATGACCTGCTGGACGATCACCACGCGCTCACGTCCCCCAGCGCGCAGCCGCACCTCGTCACCGGCCCGTACGGCATGCGCGGGCTTGACCCGGACCCCGTTGACCCTGACGTGCCCGGCCCGGCAGGCACCGGACGCGGCCGAACGGGTCGCGGCCAGCCGCACCGACCAGATCCAGCTGTCCACCCGCCCAGCCTGATCACCTGCCACCCGTCAGACTGTAACGCGATACGCGCTCGCAGACTGCACTCCCCAGCCTGACGTCTTCCGTAACCCGGGACGGCTTGTTCGGCAACCCTCGCCCACTGGGAATGATGTCGCGTACGGCCCTTTCAGCCTTTGACGTAGGAGAGCTTCTCTGCGACCTTCCCGTCGCGGACGCGGAGGATGTCGACGCCGCGTACATGGCCAGGACGCCCGGATCTATCGACCCAGTGGTGGCGCCACCGTACTACGGCGCGGTCGCCGGCGATGATCAGTTCTTCGGTGTCGAAGGTCCGTTCGTCTGCTGAATCGAAGAGCTGACGGAATAGCGCGCTGATCGCAACGGAACCCTCGTACCGTTCGCCGTTGGGGG
>DAIOWL010001504.1:0-1557 GCA_036758545.1 Streptosporangiaceae bacterium
CGGGCTGGTCAGCCTGGCCGTGGCGGGCGCGCTCGTGGCGGCGGCCCCGCCCGCACGCCGGGCGGCCGTGCTCGCCGGGATGGCCGGGGCGGCGCTGCCGGACGCGGACAAGCCGGCCAGGCTGTGGTTCGGCTGGTCGCCATTCCCCCGGAAGTTCGACCGGTTTCACAACCGCATCCAGCGGGAGGCCTGGAACCGCGGGTACGTCGAGGTGCTGGCCGCGGGCGCGCTGGCGCCCGCCGCGCTGATCGCGCTGCGCGGGTCCAGGGTGTCCGCCTAGCCAGGTAGCGGGTAGCGCAGGCCGACCAGGGTGGCCAGGTCGCCGAGGGTGATCTCGAACATGGGCGCCGGGTCCTCCAGCGCGAACCTCATGTGGCCGAACACCTCCATCGCCACCGCCCCGTACAGCACCGTCCAGCAGCGCAGGAAGGTCATCACCGCGCCCAGCGGGATGCTGGTGCCGAGCGCGTCGCGATAGCGGCTGAGCTGGTCGCGCAGGCCCGGGTCGATCTGCTCGTCGGCCGGGACGCCGAACGGGACCTTGTGCCACAGCTCGAGGAACAGCGTGAAGAAGGTGCCGGCGAAGGCCAGCGCGCACTCGTCCGCGATGTCGTACCGCCCGTCGTCAAGACCGGGCAGCGGCACGCCGAACACCAGGGCGAACTCGTCCTTGTGGGTCAGCGCCCAGCGGCGGAACTCCCGGCAGGCGGCGACCATCTTGACGGTCAGCTTCGCGTGCGGGTCCTCCGACGGCGCCGCGGCGGCCTCGATGGCCCGACCGATGTCCGCGCCGAGCTCGGTGAAGATGTTGGCGCACAGGTACCGGTGCAGTTCCTCGTAGCTGCCGAAGTACCGGTAGAGCCCGGGGGCGGTCATGCCCATCTCGCGCGCGATGGCACGGAGCGACACCGCCTCGGGCCCGTCCTTGACCAGGAGCTGCCGGGCGGTCTGGATGATCTCGTCGATGGTCGCCGCGCGCAGCCGGTCCCGCCGCGATGGCGGTTGAACCACGCCCGGTGCCGCCTCGGCGACCTGTGCCGACTGTGTCACAACTGCCTCCTGGACCATTCATACCCCGCCGGAACCACTGAGGGGAGACCCATCGACCCGGCGTTGCCCTGATGTTATCTCCTTTGACGGCCGTTATCCCGCTTGACATCAGTGAACGCCGTATGCGAAGTTACCGTCGTAATCAGTTTACGCCGACCGGCTCGATCGACCCGACCATGCCGATCCTGATGCTGGCCGTCATCTTCGGCCTGTCCATGGACTACGAGGTGTTCCTGCTGTCCCGGATCCGGGAGCGGTACGACCAGACCGGCGACAACACCGCCGCGGTGGCCAGCGGCCTGCAGCGCACCGGCGGCCTGATCACCAGCCTGGCCCTGCTGCTGATCATCGTGGTCGGCGCGTTCTCGGCCTCCGGCATCACGTTCATCAAGCTGATGGGGGTCGGCATGATCGTGGCGCTGCTGGTGGACGCCACCATCATCCGGGCCTTGCCCCGTTGGGTACAGTAGCGACCGCGGCCCGACCGGGGGCCGCAGCCCGCCCGCA
>DAIOWL010001505.1:0-1555 GCA_036758545.1 Streptosporangiaceae bacterium
GGGCGGGCTTACGGTTAGCCAGAGGATGCCCGCGATGGTCGTGGGGGGAAGGCAGCTATGGCCGAAGAGACCGAGTTCGTGATGGGGGCCAAGGTGAGTTGCGCGGACGGCCCGGGCGGTGAGGTGACCCGCTTGATCGTCGATCCGGCCACCGAAACGGTGACGCATCTGGTCATCGAGCCGAAGCACCGGATGGGGTCAGGCCGGCTCGTCCCCCTCGACCTGGTCGACAGCACGGCCGACGGCATCAGGCTGCGCTGCACCGAGGAGGAGTTCGGCAGGCTCGAGGCGGCCGAGGAGATGGAGCTGGTGGACAACGTGATAGGCGGCGGCCTGTACGGGGGGCCGATGGGTGCCTCATCTCCGGTGCAGGCCATTGTCCAGGACGTTGTTCCGCTGGGTGCGACAGACATCGAGCGCGGTGAGCCCGTCCATGCCCTCGACGGTGAGATCGGGCGGGTGCATGGCTGCCAGGTCGATCCGGACGACCACCGGGTGACCCACGTGCTGCTCGGGGAAGGGCATCTCTGGGGACGCAGGGAAGTCGCCATCCCGGCCAGCGCGGTGACCAAGGTCGAGAACGGGATCTGGCTCAACCTGACCAAGAAGCAGGTGGAGGACCTGCCGCCAGTCGGCTGAGGGAGCACCAGGCGGCGGGGTGACGGCCGGTCCGCCGCCACCCCGCCTCGCAGGGTCACAGGTGGAACTGCACCATCGGGCTGTCGTCCCAGTTGGTCCACGGCGCGGCGGGGCCGTTGTCGGGGGTGACCTGGAAGCCCACCGAGTGGTACATCTCCTCGGTGTTCGCGCCCTCGGTCCAGTCGTCAGCGTCCGGCAGGACCACCTGGACGGACTCGGTCACGGTGTCGGCGCTGTCGAACCTGAGGTCGTAGACCTTCGAGCCTTCGAAGTCATCAAGGCTGAAGTTGTCCTGATCGCTGCGCTCGTCCAGGATCTCGATGGACCGCCCGGCGTCGCAGGACACCTTGGTGTCGTACCTGATCACCTTGTTGCCGCTGCTGTTCGTGTGGTCCCACACCGGCTTCAGCGGCGTGACGGTGCATCCGGTGGAAGTGGAAGCGCTCGCGGCGCCCGCCACGGCCAGCGGCATCGCCAGCGCGGCGAGTCCGGTCAGGGCCAGCGCAGCCTTACGGGAGAACGACATGGGAAACTCCATCCATATTCGGGTCGGCGCCTGTCGCCGACCCTCAACCGCGCCTACGCGTCCGTCCCGCCGGCCGGTTCTCGGCGCCCTAGCAAGGAGCACGTGAGTTGCTGACGATCGCGTCACTCAACACGCGGGGCATTCCCCTGACCGGGTCGCAGCTGGCTGAGCGCTACGCCGCGATCGGCGCCGGGTTCGATGCCGGGGATGCTGACGTGGTCTGCTTCCAGGAGGTGCTCACGTACTGGCACCTGCGGCTGCTGGTCCGCCGGATGCGCTCGTTCCGGCGGGTGAGCTGGCGGCCAGGACCGTTCGGACCGATGGGCGGCCTGGTCACGTTCTCCCGGCGGCCGGTATCCGGCACGGCGCACCGGCGTTTCGGCCGGCCGC
>DAIOWL010001506.1:0-1546 GCA_036758545.1 Streptosporangiaceae bacterium
GGACTGGGTAAGCTGGCCGGGCTATGTCCGACTCAACCATCGTCCACCTGCTCAGGCACGGCGAGGTGGAAAACCCGGCCGGAATCATCTACGGCCGCCTGCCTGGCTACCATCTGTCCGCGAACGGCCGCGCGATGGCCGCGGCTGCGGCGGACTATTTCGCCGACCGGCCGGTCGTGGCCCTGTTCTGCTCCCCGCTCGAGCGGGCCCAGGAAACCGCGCGCCCGGTGGCGGAGCGGCTCGGGCTCGAGATCGTGACCGACGACCGCCTGATCGAGTCATGGAACCATTTCGAGGGCATGAAGTTCGGCGTCGGCGACGGGTCGCTGCGGCGCCCGGCGCACTGGCCGCACCTGATCAACCCGTTCCGGCCGTCCTGGGGAGAGCCATATCAGGACGTCGCGGCCAGGATGCTGGCCATGATGGAGACCGCACGGGAGGCTGCGGACGGGCAGGAGGCGGTATGCGTCAGCCATCAGCTGCCCATCTGGGTGGCCCGCCGGATGGCCGAGCGCAAGCGTCTGTGGCACAACCCGACCTCGCGCGAATGCGCGCTGGGCAGCGTGACGAGCTTCACCTATACGGGCGATCAGCTCACCGGGATCTACTACACCGTGCCGGCCCGGCGACAGGTAACCCAGGGCGATGCGGCACAATAGTGCGGTACTACCCCCTGTAGGAGATCGCAAGGTCTGCCCGTGCTGAGAGCCCTGTCCCGCGGAACGCTGCCGGCTAGAGCTCTGCCGGTTAGAGCCAGGCGCCGCCGCCGGGTGGTCCTGGCGGCGGTCGTGCTCACCGGGGTGCTGCTGATCGTGGTGCTGGCGACCGGCTGGGCGGGCGGCGGGAACAGCGGGGTGACCACCGTCGGCGGCAACCCCAACACCGTCGTCTACCAGGCCGGGCACCGTCCGCTGGCCCCCGAGTTCACCGGCACCACGCTGACCGGCTCGAAGCTGAGCTTCTCGTCGTACCGGGGCAAGGTGGTCGTGCTCAACTTCTGGGGATCATGGTGCGTGCCGTGCCGTGAGGAGGCGCCGATCCTGGCCGCGGTGGCGGCGAAGTACCAGCCCTCGGGGGTGTCGTTCCTCGGCGTGGACGTGCGGGATACCACGGCCAGCGCCCTGGCGTTCACGCGCGGCTTCCACGTCACCTATCCCAGCGTCAGCGACCAGAGTTCGGCCATCACGCTGGATTTCACCGCCAAGGTGCCGATCGCCGGGACGCCGACCACGCTGGTGGTCGACCGGACCGGGCACATCGCGGGCGCCGTCTTCGGTACCGTCACGTATCCGGAACTTATCGCGATCCTGGCGAAGGTCACCGCGAAGGGGGGATGAGCCGATGACCGATGTGCGCGCACCGGAAACAGATCCCTTCGACCCGGCGGCCGAACAGGACGACCATCCGCGCCCCGGCCCGTCCTCGCCCGGGGCCGCGTTCGGTCCCGCCGACTGGCTGAAGTGGGCGTGGCGGCAGCTCACCTCGATGCGGATCGCGCTGATCCTGCTCTTCCTGCTGGCCCTGGGCAGCGTGCCCGGATCGATGC
>DAIOWL010001507.1:0-1544 GCA_036758545.1 Streptosporangiaceae bacterium
ACGTGCGCAGGGCGCGGAGCTGGCGGTCGGTGAGCTTGTCGCAGACCCAGTCCCAGTGCAGGGCCACCCGGTCGCCCGGGCCGATGCCGCGCGCCAGCGCGGTGCCGTCCAGGGCCAGCCGAGCCTTCTCGTGAGTAGGCGAGCCCAGGGTCAGCAGCCGACCGTCCCAGCACAGCGGCCGGAACTCCACCGCGACCTGGTCGCCGTGCAGGGCGGTCACCTTGCCCCACCGGATCCGGCACCGGTCCAGTACGTTCAGCGCATGCCCAGCCATCTTGTCGTTGCCGAGCATGCCCACCCACGGGTACACCCCGAACACGTGGAAGCTATGGTGCGGCACCCCGCCCGCCAGCACTCCCTCGGCCAGGAACTGGAACTTGTTCCCCAGCTGCTTGCGGAACCGCTCTGCCATCGAGTCGCCGAGCTTGCCGATCAGGACCCGGTCGAGCAGCTCGTTGCCGACCCAGTAGGCCTCGACCACCCGGCGGTCCAGCGGGTCTTTGATGTCGCAGCCGGCCGAGATCAGCTCGAGGTACGGCCAGGCCCCGGAGAACGCCTGGACCTGTTGGACCAGCCCCTGGTCGACCACGCCGGCCTCGGCGTAGTCGCGGAAGCCATCGGGACCGCAGTAACCCAGTGCGTTCGGCGGGTAGGCGTACCGGACGAACATGCGCGCGCCTTCTAGGTCCGGTCCCGCCTCGGTCATGACATCCACCGCGCGATGACGTCCTGCGGGGGCCCGGCGTCCATGGCGGTGTGCAGCACCGCGGCCTCGTCCTGCCCGGCCGTGTCCCGCTCGGCCTCGCGCTCGGCGCCGAGCGCGGCCAGCGCGTCGGCCGCCTCCTCCGGCGTCATCACGTTCAGCGCGAAGCCCATGTGCACCAGGATCCAGTCGCCGGGGCCGGGCCGCTCGTCGAGCAGGCCGACGTTGACGGTGCGGGGCACCCCGCCCACCTCGGCCATGACCAGGTCGGGATGGCCGGTCTCACCCGCCACGAGCTGAGCCGGGATGCCTAGGCACATACCTATCCCCTCTCAGCCGGTCCTGGCCGGCTCGTAGGTGATCGATTCGAGCGTCATCTCGTCGCCGCCGGTGATCTCGACGTTCTCTCCGCGGCAGCCCGGGCAGACGGCCAGCACATCGGTGGTCTCGGCGGTCAGCCCGCAGTCCTGGCAGGTGAGCGTGGCCGGCACGGTGACGAGCGCCACCGCGGAGCCCTCGGCCTCGGTTCCCTCGGCCACGAAACCCCACGCCTGCGTCATCGACTCCTCGTCGACCGCGTGCTTCACGCCGAACCGGACCCGGATCCCCGCCACCTTCCGGCCGGCGGCGCGCTGGCGCACGGTGGCCAGCACGCCTTCGGCCAAGCCGTACTCGTGCATTACCCTCCCGTCTCTACCTACGCCGTGTACCTATGGTCCTAACATGTCGCGAATTTCGAGGTACCGCTTGATGTCCGGCAGCGAGTCGATAACCAACGCCAGAACCCCGACGATAACGGCCGCCATCACCAGCTTGCTCAGCATCCCTAGCACCTCCTTTC
>DAIOWL010001508.1:0-1544 GCA_036758545.1 Streptosporangiaceae bacterium
GGGTGCCCTCGAGGACCGGAACCCCGGCCGCGCGCAGCCGGGCCGCCGCGGCCTCGTCGACGGCGGACGGCAGCCCGGCCAGCACCGCGACCGGCTTGGTCGTGCCCGCGGCCACGGTGAGCACGGCCTCCGGGTAGGACTCGTCGCCGTCGAACTCGGGCACCAGGTCGACGGCCAGCGCGACCGCGGCCACGGCCGGGTCGGCGGCCAGCGCGGACAGGCACTCGGCGAACAGCGGCTCGGTGTCCCGGCCGGTCCCCCACACGTCCAGCGGGTTGGCCGGGTCCAGGCCGGGGTCGAGCGACGCGGCCAGCCGGGCGTGCGTGGCCGGGGCGAGGTCGGCGAACGGCACGGAGAGTTCGGCCGCCAGATCAGCGGTGTGCGCGCGTTCCAGGCCGGAGTCGTGCACGGTGGCGATGCCGGTGCCGGGAGCGGCGCGCCGGCCGGCGGCGAACAGCTCCAGGGTGTCGGCCAGCTCGGCCAGGTCGCGGACGCGGTGCAGGCCGTAGGCGCCGGCCAGCGCCTCCCACGCCCCGTCGGCCGCGGCCAGCGCGCCGGAGTGAGCCGAGACCAGCGCCTGGCCGGCCTGTGACGCGCCCACGCTGAGCAGCACGACCGGCACGTCCGCGGCCAGCGCGTCGGCCAGCACCGCGCGCAGCCCGGGCGCGTCCCTGATCGCCTCCAGGACCAGGGCGAGCACCTTGGTCTCGGCGAGCCCCAGCGCGTACCGCGCGTAGTCCGCGGCGGTGGTGACGAGCTCCTGGCCGGAGGAGACGGCCAGGCTGAAGCCGAAGCCGCGGCGGGTCCGCAGCAGCGCGGAGAACACCGAACCCGAGTGGGTGACCAGCGCGACCGGCCCGGCTGGCAGCGGGTCCGGCTCGACGTAGCCGATGGCCCGCAGGCCGCGGGCCACGTTCACGAACCCCATGCAGCCCGCGCCGCACAGCGCCAGGCCGGCCTGTCCGGCGATCGCGGCCAGCCGGGACCGTAGCCCGGTGCGGCCAGGAGGGTCGAAGGCGTTGCCGAAGATAACCGCCGAACGGGCCCGGCTGTCCGCCACGGCAGACAGTTGCTGCTCGAGCGCGCGGTCGGGCACCGCGAGCAGGGCCAGGTCCACCGGTTCGGGCACCGCGGCGAGGTCCGGCAGGCAGGGCACGCCGTCTATCTCCCGGTATCGCGGGTTGACCAGGTAGGTCCGCGGATGGGACGGGCTCCTGGCCACCTCGGCGATCATGCGCGCGCCGAGGCTGCCCGGGCGGGCGCTGGCTCCGACCAGCGCCACGCTCCGGGCCTCGAGCATCGCGGTGACCGAGGTGCTCGTCTGGGCGGGTGCGGTCACTTCCGGCGGGTGGCCCGGCGGTCGGCGATCGCGGCCTTGGCCGCCTGCATGCCGGGAATGCCGCAGACGCCGCCGCCGGCGTGCGTGGCCGAGCTGGCGTAGTACAGACCGGGCACCGGGGTGCGGTAGTCGGCGAACCCAGGGGCGGGGCGCATGTGGAACAGCTGCTCCAGGGACAGCTCGCCGTGGAAGATGTTGCCGCCGA
>DAIOWL010001509.1:0-1541 GCA_036758545.1 Streptosporangiaceae bacterium
CCGTTGCGCATCACGGTGATCGCCAGCGGCTTGCCGATCGCCTCGGAGAACATCAGCCGCTGCAGATCCTGGGACACCGCGACCGGGTGGCCGGCCACGGTCAGCAGCAGGTCGCCCGGGCGCAGGCCGGCCCGGTCGGCCGGGCCGCCGGCCACCACCTGCGCGACGAGCAGGCCGGTCTTGCGGCCGAGCCGCTCACGCCAGTTCGCGGGCACCGGGCCGGGCGTCATGGCCAGGCCCAGGTAGGCGCGGCGGACCCGGCCGTCTTGCATCAGCGCGGAGATGATCTTCCTCGTGGTCGCGTTGACCGGCACGGCCATGCCCAGGCCCACCCCGGCCACGGCGGTGTTGATGCCGACCACGCGGGCGCTGGCGTCGGCCAGCGCGCCGCCGGAGTTGCCCGGGTTGAGCGCGGCGTCGGTCTGGATGACGTCCTCGATCACCCGGCCGCGGGCCGGCAGCGACCGGCCGAGCGCGCTGACCACGCCGGCCGTCACCGACCCGGCCAGCCCGAGCGGGTTACCGACCGCGACCACCAGCTGGCCGACCTTGAGCTTGTCGGCCTCACCGAGCTCGGCGGGCTCCGGGGTGGGACCGCTGGCGCGCAGTACCGCGAGGTCGGACAGCGGGTCGGCGCCCACCACCCGGAACGGCGCCGACGTGCCGTCGGCGAACTCCGCGGTGCCGGTCGTGGCCTTGCCCACGACGTGGGCGTTGGTCAGCAGGAACCCGTCGCCGGTGAAGACCACGCCGGAGCCGAGGCTCTCGCCGCGGCCGTAACCTCCGCCTTGTCCCCCGCGGGGTACGCGGAGGCTGGCGACCTTGGGCGTGAGCCGTTCGGCCACACCGGAGACGATCTGCGAATATGAATCCAGAGGGTTGCTCTCAGGGTTCCCGTTGGGGTTCGCGTTTGTGTTCCCGTCGGGGTTCCCGTTTGGGCTGCTGTCGAGGGTGCTGTCCTCCATCGCATCTCCCAGCCATTCACGCAATGATTACAGGATTACACTGTAACAACGGAGTGGGCCGGGGTCTTTCCGGCGAGTGTTCCGCCCGAAGCTGAATCCCTAGGTTCCGCCTATGGCGACGGCGCGTGGCCGGCCAGGCCGAGGAGGTTGCCTTCCGAGTCGGCGATCGTGGCCAGGGTCCGGGTCGGGCCGTCGGGGGCGGGCGGCTCAAGGATCTGGCCGCCGTGGCGGGTAACCAGTTCAAGCGTCTCGTTCATGTCGGCGACAGCGAGCCAGAGCACCGGCCCGGCGTCCGGGGCCGGCCGACGGTTCTCGACCCACTGGCCGATGAGGCCGGGCGCTTCGAAATCCGGGTGGTGCACCTCGGCCTGCCAGCCGAATACCGCCTGGTAGAACGCTGCCGCGCGGTTCCGGTCGGCCGCCGGAAGCTGCAGGTAACAGACCTGGCCGTGTACGAGGCTGAGGGAACGGGCGGTTTCTGGATCCTGCGGCATGCTAAGTCCTTTGCTACCGGCGCGGGGCGGCACTCGACCACGTAGCGGCCGGATGACTGGGTGCGGGCGGCGATGACGTCCA
>DAIOWL010001510.1:0-1540 GCA_036758545.1 Streptosporangiaceae bacterium
CTACCTCGACCCGGTCGCTGTGTTCGACGCGCTGGGCTGGCCGCGCTGATGTCACCCTTCTGCGCGATCCGATGTTGATGATGTACGTTAGATATGTACATCATCCATCTCTGATGGAGGCTCGTAGTGGCGCTGACGCAGATTGATATCGATGACGATGCCCTGAGTGAAGCCATGCGACTTTCCGGCGCGAAGACCAAGAAGGACACGGTCAACCTGGCCTTGCGGGAATTCGCCGCCCGGCACCGCCGGGTAGCGGCGCTCGAGCACTTTGCCACGCTGGCGGAAGGATGGGACTTCGAGGGATGGCAGCGCCAGCGGGCAGCTGATAAAGATCCCGCGGCGTGATTCGCTATCTCCTCGACTCGTCCGCCCTCTGGCGAATTCTGCGGGATGCCGCGCTGCGAGCCTCCTGGGCAGAGGTCATTTCCCTGGGCGTGATCGGTTCGTGTCAACCCCAGCGTGTTGAGTTCCGCCGTTCGGCCCGCACGCTCAATGAGTATGAGCAGATGTCGGAAATGTTTGAGTCGCTGTACCCCGATGCCGCGGTCCCCAAGGGCGGCTGGCGGTGGATAGAGTCGGCGCAATACCGCCTGCTCCGGCATGGCGCCCATCGGGCCTTGTCAGCCGTGGACCTGCTGATTTGCGCCACGGCAGTACATCATGACCTCATCGTGCTCCATGACGACAGCGACTTCGTGACCGCCGCGCGGCACCTTCCCGATCTCCGGGAACGCATCGTTCATGACACGCCGGAAACCGGCTGAACTGAGCTGTTCATGCGAGGAGCGGCTGAGCCCGGATCTGCCGGGCAGCCGCTACGCTCTCGGGCATGGCTTCTGACCTGATCCCCCCGTTCCCTGATGATGCTTTCGGCCGCGTGCTGTGCGTGGTGGCGCACCCAGACGACGTGGAGTACGGAATATCGTCGGCCGTCGCGGCCTGGACAGCACGCGGTGTGGACGTCACGTACCTGCTCCTGACCCGAGGCGAAGCCGGCATGGACAGCAGCCCCCCGGAGCGGACCGCGCAGCTTCGCACCGAGGAGCAGATCGCGGGGTCTCTGGCGGTCGGCGTCAGCGAGGTCGATTTCCTCGATTACCACGATGGCGTGCTGGAGTACGGCCTGGGCATGCGCCGTGACATCGCCCGCGTCATCCGCCGCCGCCAGCCCGACGCGGTAGTGGTGGGGTCCTGGGAGGTCGAGTTCCCCGCCGGGCTGAACCAGGCCGATCACCGGGTCGCGGGTCTCGCCGCGCTCGATGCGCTGCGCGACGCCGGCAATCGCTGGGTCTTCCCCGAACTGCTCGACGAGGGCCTGCAGCCGCACTCGGCGCGGTGGCTGCTCGTGGGCGGGGACCCGCGGCCGACCCACGGCGTTGACGTCACCGGGGAACCGATGGAGCGCGGCATCGCCTCGCTGGAGGCGCACGAGCAGTACCTGGCCGAGCTCCCCGGCCATCCCGCGCCCCGGATGATGATTTCCGGGTTCACCGCGTGGCAGGGGCGCTCCATGGGCGTGCCGCACGCGGTGCTGTTC
>DAIOWL010001511.1:0-1537 GCA_036758545.1 Streptosporangiaceae bacterium
GTACGTCAGCGGCAGCCCGATCAGCAGCGTGATCGCCGCGAGGCATCCGATCGCGGCCACCGGGGTCCGGCGGTGTGACAGCCGGCCGAGCGACCCGGGCAGGGCCCGTTCGCGTCCCATCGTGTACATGATCCTGATCGCCGCGTTGACCGAGGCCACGACGAAGCTGAGGCCGGCGAGCACGATCACCAGATCGATGCTCCACAGCACCGACGGCGACCAGAACCTGCTGGTCAGATACCCGAGCGGGCTGGTCTGGCCGATGAGGCCCGCGATCCCGTGCCGCCCCAGGGCGAATGCTTCGGCGCAGACCACGAGCAGGTAGAAGATGCCTGTCACGACGACGACGCCGACGATGCTCACCGGGACGGAGCGGCGGGCGTTGGTTGCCTCCTCGCCGGAACGGCACGAGCCCGGCCTGCTCCCGGTGCTGCGCGGCCGCGCGGCCCGCTGGTGCCTGGATAACGGCCGGCCCGAGGAGGCACTGGGATACTTCATGGCCGCCGAGGACGTTGGTGGGGTGGTCCGCCTCGTGGAACAGCTGGCGCTGCCGGCTTTCCGGCAGGCTCGGCTCACCACCATTCAGCGGTGGTTCGCGTGGCTGGACGGCCGGGACGGGATCGAGGGTCATCCGATGGCCGCCGTGTGGGGTTCGCTCCTCGCCCTGCAGGTAGGACGGCCTGCCGAGGCCGAGCGGTGGGCCGGCGTGGTTGATCGCTGGCAGCAACGCGGCGAGGCCGGTGATCCCGGTACTGAGGGGTGGGCCGCCGTTCTGCGGAGCTTGCTGTGCCAGCGCGGAGTGACGCAGATGCTTGCCGACGCCGACCGGGCCGTGCAGTGGTTTGCGGCCGCGGGCATCGCGCCGCCGATAGCCGCCCTATGCCGGGGAATCGCTCTGGTCCTTTCCGGTGACCTCGACGGCGCCGACGCGTCCCTGGCCGAGGCGACCAGCAAGGGAGCGGAGATCGGCGCTCCGGATGTCATCGCGACCGCGTGGTGCGAACGATCGCTGCTGGCCGTAGCGCGGGGTGACTGGAGTTCGGCCGAGGACTTCGCGGCCCAGGCCGACCTCGTCATGCGCGGGGCGGGCATGGAGGACATGCTCGTCTGCGCGGTCCAGGCCCGCGTTGCCCTCCACGGGGGAGATGTCACGGCGGCGCGTCGTGAGCTTGTCCGCGCCCAGCGGCTGCGCCCCCTCATGACCTACGTGCAACCCCATCTGGCCGTTCAGGCCCGGCTTGAGCTCGCCCGCGTGCAGTTCGCGCTGGCTGACATGGCCGGGGCCAGAACGCTGATGCGCGAAATCGACGAGATCCTCAAGCATCGGCCTGACCTCGGCGCCTTGGTCGGTGAGGCTCGCGCACTGCGGGCCCGGCTGTCGGCCGAGCACGCCCCGACTGCCCCCGGTGCGTCGTCCCTGACAGCCGCCGAGCTGCGCGTCCTGCCCATGCTGGCCACCCATCTGTCGTTCCCGGAGATCGGGGCCGAAATGTTCCTGTCCCCGCACACCGTCAAGTCCCAGGCCATGTCGATCTAC
>DAIOWL010001512.1:0-1534 GCA_036758545.1 Streptosporangiaceae bacterium
GGCTGCTGCAGGCCCGGGTGGATGCCCGGGCCCGGGTCTGCGTGCGGCAGAACTATTACTCCGTCCCGGCCCGCTATGCCGGCCGCCGTCTGCCGGTGCGGCTGTCCGCCCGCATCGTGGAGGTGCTGGACGGGCCGCAGGTGGTGGCCCGGCACGAGCGCGCCGCGGGCAAGTACGGCGAGATCCTGATCCTGGACCACTACCTGGAGGTGCTGGCGCGCAAGCCCGGCGCGCTGCCCGGCGCGACCGCGCTGGCCCAGGCCCGGGCGGCCGGGACCTTCACCGCCGCCCACCAGGGGTACTGGGACGCCGCCCGCCGCAGGCACGGCGACGCGGCCGGGACTCGCGCGCTGATCGAGGTGCTGCTCGCGCACCGCACCCTGCCCGCCGCAGCCCTCCAGGCCGCGATGACCAGGGCAAGCGAGGCAGGCGTCCTGGATGCCCAGGCCGTGCTCATCGACGCCCGCCGCCAGGCGGGCCGGCAGGTCGCGCCGGTCATCCCGCTCGGCGCCCTGGCCCGCTACGACCGCCCGGCCCCCGCCCTGGACGCCTATGACCAGCTGCTGACCAGGACCATCCCGTGACCGCCGTGTCCGACGCCGCCGCCCAGGCCGCCATCGGCGCCGCGGCCCGCGAGCTCAAGCTGCCCACCGTCCGCGACCAGGCCGCCCGGCTGGCCGAGATCGCCGCCCGGGAACACTCCACCTACCTGGCCTACCTAGCCGAAGTCCTGTCCGCCGAACTCGACGACCGCTCCGCCCGGCGCCGCGCCCGCCGCATCACCGAAGCCCGCTTCCCCCGCATCAAGCGGCTAGCTGACTTCAGCACCGACGCCATCCCCGCCATCACCCCGGGCCAGCTCGCGCAGCTGGCCACCGGCGCCTACCTGGACAAGGGCGAGCCGGTCGTGCTGCTCGGTGACAGCGGCACCGGCAAGACCCACCTGCTGATCGGCCTCGGCCTGGCCGCCTGCGAGCAGGGCCGCCGGGTCCGCTACGTCACCACCGCCGCCCTGGTCAACGAGCTCGTCGAAGCCGCCGACCAGCGAGCCCTGTCCCGGCTGGTCGGCCGCTACGCCCGCCTGGACCTCCTGCTGCTCGACGAGCTCGGCTACGTCCAGGTCGACCCCCGCGGCGCCGAGCTGCTCTTCCAGATCATCACCGAGCGGGACGAACGAGCCTCCATCGCGATCGGGACCAACCTGCCGTTCAGCGAATGGGGCACCGTCTTCCCCGACCCCCGCCTGGTCGCCGCGATCGTCGACCGGGTCACCTTCAACGCCCACATCCTCGAGACCGGCACCCAGTCCTACCGGCTCCGCACCAGCAAGACCACCAGCCGCACCAGGAAACCCAGCTAAACCCCGATACCGCTCACCCGGGGCCGAAATTCACGCCGATCAGTGGGGCCAAACAACTTGACGACACTCAGTGTATGCCACCACACGCGTAGGCCACGCCGACCTACGCCCGAATCTGCCGAAATGAGTGCGTCGCCCGTACGCATCTATACGCCAAGTGCAATGCTCATCCAC
>DAIOWL010001513.1:0-1527 GCA_036758545.1 Streptosporangiaceae bacterium
CGACCAGCGCGCCGGCCCGGCCGCCGTCACCGTCGTCCCGGGCGGGGATCGCGAGGTCGGCGGCCATGCGCCGAGGCTACTCCATAAGGGCCAATATGGAGCAGCCGCCAAGCCGATCAGCCCCGCTCCTCCAGCCAGGGCCGGTAGCTCACGCGCCGGGATGATACTGCCGGAGCGCGTCCGCGAGCAGCATGCCCCCGCCCGTGCCAGCCCGGGCGCGGTCCCTGGCCTCGTAATACCCCGGCTCCGCCACGGCGACCGCCCGCCAGGCCCACAGCCGCAGGAACCGCCGCAACTCTGACCAGCGGGCCGGGTCACGCGCCTCCTCTACCGCCCGCCGGTACTCCGCCAGGAACGTCTCCCGCTCCCGCTCAGGCAGCGACCGGAGGATGCGCTCGGGGTCGAGCGGGTCCTCCTGCTGCGACGGGTCGGCGGGCAGCGCAGCCACGTGCCCATGCTAAGAAGCCTCACGGTGCGGTGGCGGCAGCGGATGACCGCGCGTCCTGGAAGGCGACGACAAGGACGACATCGCCCGGCTCCTCGTAGCTGTAGATGATCAGCATCCACCGCCACGGCCCGAGGATGACCCGCATCGGCGCCCAGCGTCCCTCCAGCTGCCGGCCGATCCGGGGAAACTGCTCGAGAGCGCGAAGTGAGCGCTGGACGCGCAGCCTGGTATCGACCGGAAGGCTGTGCGTCACGATCATGCGGTCGAGGTCGTCGACCGCGGGGACGCTGAGCCGGACCTTAGCCACCGGTCAGAGCTCGTCCAGGGCGATCGTCTCGCCTGCGCGGGCGCGCTCCAGGCTCTGCATCGCGTGCTCGTAAGCGCCCGGGATCCCGTCGAGCACCGCGACGAGGTTACGTGCCTCGGGATCGGCTTCCTCGAGCGCGGCGGAGAGCAGCGACCGCGCCAGGGTGCCTTCCTGGACATGGGTGCGCTCGGCGAGCCGCGCCAGCCGGGCGGCGTGCTCCGGGTCGAGCGTGACGTTCAGCCGGTGGCCGGATCTCTCCATGGGAACGAGCGTACTACACGGACCGGCACGAAACGTGTACCCGCACGACGGCTCGGGCGCACGGGAGATCGTGAACTGTCCGAGGCGATACTGTCAGGCCATGTCCCGATCCGTCGAAGGCGACTGGGTCCTCGACGAGGCCGAGGTCCTGCTAGATATGGACGGCCGGCGGGAGCACCTGGAACTGGTTGTTGCCGGCCTGCAGAGCGGCGGGATCCAGTCCGCCGGCCACGCGACCGCGCGCGACCGGATCGAGAAGCGCATTCAAGACCGCCGCACCCGGTGACGTGGGCTGCCAGTCTCGCGGGCTCATGTAGGAACCGTGAGCGCTGGGCGCGCTCGATGACCTGAATGTCCCGCTATGCCAGAAGTGCCCTGGTCCTGGCTGTTACCGCCTGTCCCGGACTGCTGGTCTCGTGAGCCGGCGCGCCGGCTCACGATCTGGTCCTGAGCCGGCAAGGATGCTGACCGTTATTGGTCGCAGGCATTTGGAGGCGCATTAGCCCCGTAA
>DAIOWL010001514.1:0-1524 GCA_036758545.1 Streptosporangiaceae bacterium
CAAGCAGCAGCCCGGATGGACTGTCGACCATCTCGCCGACGGCACCTTCCGCTGGACCACGCCGGCCGGACGCAGCTACGACACCGAACCGACCAGGTACCCCGTTTAGCGAGCCGTGAACTCGGTCGCGATGATGCGCTGGTCGGTGAGGCCGTCCGAGGCCGGGGAGGCGAGCCAGACAACCGGCGGTCCCATGATCGCGGGGTCGAGCCAGGTCGCCTGCACATCCTCTGGCGCAGAATCCGGTGTCATGCCGCTGCGGGTGGCACCGCCGGGAAGCAGCAGGTTCACGTCAATGCCGGTGCCGGCCAGGTCAGCCGCCATGATGTGGGAGAGCGCGTCGGTGGCCGCGCGTGACGGCCCGTACGGCGTGAAGCCCTTACGCCGCATCGTCGTCTCGCTGACCGAGATGTTGACGATCTTCCCGTGCCCGGCGTCGAGCATGTGCGGCACGACGGCCCGCGCGACCAGGAAGTAGCCAACAACGTTGGTCGTGAGCAGGTCACGGAAACCGTCCGGGCTGACCTGCCAGAAGCCGATGGGTTCGGTCATGAAGTCCGGGTTCACCGTGCGCATGCCGATGCCGGCGTTGTTGACCAGTACGTCGATGCCGCCGAGGCTTGTCAGCGCGCGGTCAATGCCCGCGGTGACGGACTGCTCGTCGCGGACGTCCATCGCGAGCCCGGTAACCCGGGTGTCGCTGGCGATCCGGGCGGCAGCCTCCTGGACCCGCTGCCCGGCCCGGCCGGTGAGGACAACGTGGGCACCGGCTTCGGCCAGGGCCTGGCTCATGGCGAAGCCAAGGCCACTGGTGCCGCCGGTGACCAGCGCGCGGACTCCGGCGAGATCTGGGAACGGCTCGGTCACGTCGTCGACGTTACCGTGGTAGTCATGGTGTCCCAGCAGGATGGTGCTCCCGAGGCCGGCTACGACCCGATGCGGCAGTTCGCCGAGCTCGCCGGGGACGTGCGCGACCCCTACCCGATGTTCGCCGGGATCCGGGCGGAGACCCCGGTGATGCACGTAGAGCTCGGATCCGGCGGGCGGTACCGGCACGACGAGAAGGCGCCGCGGATCTCGTCCCTGTTCACGGTCACCAGCTACGAGCTGGCGCAGCAGGTGCTCACCGACAACGTCCGGTTCTCCTCGGCCGGCTACGAGATGACCATGGGGCAGGTCATGGGCCGGACGATCCTGCAGATGGACTCGCCCGAGCACCAGCGCCACCGCGCCCTGGTCGCGAAGGCCTTCCGCACCCGGGTCCTGGAGCAGTGGAGCGATGCGATCATCGGCGCCACCGTGGGCGAGCTGATCGACGGCTTCGCCGGCGACGGCCACGCCGACCTCATCCCGCAGCTGACCTTCCCGTTCCCGGTCCGGGTCATCGCCCGGATCCTCGGCCTGCCCGAGGCCGACTGGCCCCGCTTCCTGCGGCTGTCGACCCAGCTGATCGCGGTCATGCGGAACTGGGAGGGCGCTCTCGCGGCAAGCCGGGAGCTGCGCGGCTACTTCGCCGAGATCATC
>DAIOWL010001515.1:0-1523 GCA_036758545.1 Streptosporangiaceae bacterium
CGCCGAGCAGCGCCTCGACGTTGACGCCGTTGTCGACCGGGATCTCTGTAGCGGTGGTCATCTTGGTGCCTCCTTGTTGTCGGCCTTCTCTTGCGATCCGGAGCTGTGCTGCTGGCTTGCCGCGCCGAAACCGGCTACGCGCCGGACGGCTGCGGCATCAGGCCCAGCTGGGTGAGCAGCGAGACCTGGTCGTAGTACAGGTCCCCGCCGACGACCCGTCCGCTGGAGTCGAAGCGCCACATCTCGCACAGCGGCAGCGCGAACTCCTTACCGGTCGCGGGGAACGGTCCGAACGGCCCGTCATGCGTGCCCGCGACGGTGAAGGTGCACACCACCGTCTGGCCAGCGTCGATGTAACGGGGGTTAGTGATCCTGATGTCGGCCGAGGCGCCGACCCACCCGGCCAGGAAGTCGTCCCGGAACTCCCGGGGCGTCCTGAATGTCCGGCCCTGCGAGTGATCGGTCCAGGTAATGCTATTGGCGTACTGTCTCGTCATGGCCGCGAAGTCCCTCTGGTTGAAGGCCTCGTGACCAGCGCGGTGGGTCTCGACGTTCGGGGATTCCATGACTGCTCCTTGACGGCTCTTGCGGTCGATGACAAGACCATGGTCACCGCCGCTGCTTGCCCGGACCGTTCGGTCGCCTTTCCCCGTCCTTTCCGTATCCTTGCTGTCACGACAGGGATAAGGACCGTCGACCTGAGGTTGCCTGATGGGCCAGTGGACGAAAGCCAGAATCCAGCTGTGCGGTCGCTTCGTCGCCGACATCGACGGCTCCCGCATCGAGGACACGCTGCCCGGCCGCCTCGGGCGGGTCATGTTCGCCTACCTCGTCCTCAACCGTGCCCGCCCAGTGCCCCGCGACACGCTGCTCATGGCCGGCTGGGGCGCGGACGCCCCCGCGGAGACGAGAAACGCGCTGAACGTCCTGTTGTCCAAACTGCGGCACGGCCTAGGCGCCGAGCATCTCTGCGGGCGGACCGAGATCGAACTGCTCCTGCCGCCGGCGACCTTCGTCGACGCCGAGGCGGCCCTGGAAGGCGCCCACCGGGCGGAGTCCGCGATCGCGGAAGAACGGTGGGCGCAGGCGTGGGGTCCGGCCGGGATCGCCTATCACGTCGCCACCAGGCCGTTCCTCACCGGTCTTGAGGCGCCCTGGATCGACGAGTGGCGGCGCCGGCTGGAGGAGGTCCGGTTGCGCGGGCTGGAGTGCTTTGCCGCCGCCAGCCTCGGCCTCGGCGGCCCGGCGCTGGCGCAGGCCGAAGAACGCGCCCGGATGCTGACCGAGCTCGCACCCTACCGCGAGACCGGACACCACCTCCTGATGGAAGCGCTCGCGCGGCGCGGCAACGTCGCCGAAGCGCTCCGCGCCTACGAGCGGCTACGAGTCCTGCTCCGAGAAGAACTCGGGATCACGCCCAGCCCCACCGTGCAGGGCGTCCACCGGCGACTGCTGGAAAACGCCGGCGGCTAGAGCTGCTCGGCCTGCGCGAGGAGGTCCTCCCGCGTCACGTTGCCAACCAG
>DAIOWL010001516.1:0-1523 GCA_036758545.1 Streptosporangiaceae bacterium
CGGCGCCAGGAGTTCGACAACATGCAGGCGCCGACGATCGGCGGCGTGCAGGTCCCGCGCGGCAACGGGCAGGTCGTCCGGCTGAGCCGCGGCGCGAGCCTGGCCGACTTCGCCGACAAGATCGGTGCCAACCCCGCGTCGCTGGTGCAGGTCATGCTGGGGCTCGGCGAGATGGTGACCGCGACCCAGTCGGTCAACGACGAGACGCTCCAGCTGCTCGGAGCCGAGCTGAACTACAGCATCCAGGTCGTTTCGCCCGAGGAAGAGGACCGCGAGCTGCTCGAGTCGTTCGACATCGAGTTCGGCGAGGACGAGGGCGACGAAACCGACCTGGTGGCCCGCCCGCCGGTGGTCACCGTCATGGGTCACGTCGACCACGGCAAGACCAAGCTGCTCGACGCGATCCGGCACACCAACCTGCAGGCCCGCGAGGCCGGCGGGATCACCCAGCACATCGGCGCGTACCAGGTAGCCACCGAGGTGGACGGCGACGAGCGCAAGATCACCTTCATCGACACCCCGGGTCACGAGGCCTTCACGGCCATGCGGGCCCGCGGGGCCGAGACCACCGACCTGGTGGTCCTGGTGGTGGCGGCCGACGACGGCGTGAAGCCGCAGACCACCGAGGCGCTGAACCATGCGCAGGCGGCGGGCGTGCCCATCGTCGTGGCGGTCAACAAGGTCGACAAGGAGGGCGCCGACCCGCAGCGAGTGCGGGCCCAGCTCACCGAGTACGGGCTGGTGGCCGAGGAGTTCGGCGGCGACACCCAGTTCGTGGACGTGTCCGCGACCAAGCGGACCGGCCTGGAGAACCTGCTCGAGGCGATCGTCCTGACCGCCGACGCCGAGCTCGACCTGCGGGCCAACCCGAACCAGGACGCCCAGGGCGTGGCCATCGAGGGGCACCTGGACAAGGGCCGCGGCCCGGTGGCCACCGTGCTGGTCCAGCGCGGCACGCTGCACGTGGGCGACTCGATCGTCTGCGGCGAGGCGTACGGCCGGGTCCGGGCCATGCTGGACGAGAACTACGAGCCCATCTCCGAGGCTCTGCCGTCCCGTCCGGTGCAGGTGCTCGGCCTGACCGCCGTGCCCGGCGCGGGCGACAACTTCCTGGTCGTCACCGACGACCGGATGGCCAGGCAGATCGCCGAGCGCCGCGAGGCGCGCGAGCGCGTCGCCCAGTTCGCCCAGGGCCGTCGCCGGGTCACGCTCGAGGACCTGGACCAGGCGTTCAAGGCGGGCGAGCGCGAGGAACTGCTGCTCATCATCAAGGGTGACGTGTCCGGCTCGGTGGAAGCCCTGGAGGACGCGCTGCTCAAGCTCGACGTGGGCGAAGAGGTCAGCCTGCGGGTGATCGGCCGCGGTGTCGGCGCGATCACGCAGGACGACGTCAACCTCGCCATCGCCTCGGACGCGGTGATCATCGGCTTCAACGTCCGGCCGGCCGAACGGGCCGGTGAGCTGGCCCGGCGCGAGGGCGTCGACATCCGCTACTACTCGATCATCTACCAGGCGATCGAGGA
>DAIOWL010001517.1:0-1521 GCA_036758545.1 Streptosporangiaceae bacterium
CCACATCCTCGCGGCCGCCCCGTCCGGCACCAACACCGACTCGATCGCGGTCGCGACCGTCTTCTGGATCCTCGCCGTCATCTCGGTCGGCGCCGCGCTGGCCATGATCCTGGTCCGGCGGGCGGTGCACTGCGCGATCATGCTCGCCGTGGTGATGCTCTGCCTGGCCACCATGTACGCCATGCAGGGCGCGCCCTTCCTTGCCTTCGTGCAGATCATCGTGTACACCGGCGCGGTGCTGATGCTGTTCCTGTTCGTCATCATGCTGATCGGCATCAGCTCGGCGGACTCGGTCGTGGAGACGATCAAGGGGCAGCGGGCGGCCGCCGGGCTCGCCGGGATCGGCCTGTTCGTGATCTTGATCCTCGGCATCGGGCACGCGGCCATCGGCCCGGCCGCGAAGACCACCGCGGCGAACAACGTGGACAACCTGACCGGGCTGGCCAGGCTGATCTTCACCACGTACGTGTTCCCGTTCGAGGTCACCGGCGCGCTGCTGATCACCGCGGCGGTCGGCGCGATGGTGCTGGCGCACCGCGAGCGCACCACGCCGAAGCCCACCCAGCGTGACCTGGCCGCCCGGCGGCTGGCCAGCGGCCAGCTGGCGCCCGACCCGTCGCCCGGCGTCTACGCGCTGCACGACGCCGCGGACCGGCCCGCGCTGCTGCCGGACGGCAGCACCTCGGAGCTTTCGGTCAGCCAGACGCTCGCGCCTCGTGACCCGAACGCGGAAACCCCGCCCGTTCGGCCCGAACTGCCGGCCCCGGCCGGTACGGAGGCTGAGTCGTGAGCCCCATCCACTACGTGGCCCTGTCCGTGATCCTGTTCGTGATCGGCGGCGTCGGCGTGCTCGTGCGGCGCAACGCCATCGTCGTGTTCATGTGCATCGAGCTGATGCTGAACGCGTGCAACCTCGCGTTCGTCGCGTTCGCCCGGATGCACGGGAACCTGGACGGGCAGGTCATCGCGTTCTTCGTGATGGTGGTGGCGGCCGCGGAGGTCGTCGTGGGCCTCGCGATCCTGATGGCGATCTTCCGGGCGCGCAGGTCCGCGTCGGTGGACGACGCCAACCTGCTGAAGTACTGAGGGGATGACGACGTTGCACACCGTCGCGGCTACCGGCGCGCTGAAGCTGTCGTGGCTGCTGCTCGCCTTCCCGCTGTTCGGCGCCGTGGTGCTGCTGCTGGGCGGCCGCCGCACCAACCGCTGGGGCCACTTGCTCGGCGTGGCCATGCCGGTGGCGGCGTTCGTCTACGGCGTGATCGCGTTCTTCACCCTGCTCGGCGACGCCCACCGCAGCCAGGACCAGCACCTGTACACGTTCATCCAGGTCGGGCGTTTGACCGTGCCGATGGGCCTGCAGATCGACCAGCTCTCGATCAGCTTCGTGCTGCTGATCACCGGGGTCGGCTCGCTGATCCACATCTACTCGGTCGGCTACATGGCGAACGACCCGCAGCGGCGCCGGTTCTTCGGCTACATGAACCTGTTCGTCGCCGCGATGCTGCTGCTGGTGCTGGC
>DAIOWL010001518.1:0-1517 GCA_036758545.1 Streptosporangiaceae bacterium
GTCATGTGGCCGGATTCATACCAGCTGAACTGGACGTTGCGGCGCAGCCGCTCGCTTAGGTAGAGGTGCGAGATGTCGAACTCCGCGCCGGCGAACGGCGTCGCGAGGTCATACACGCCGCCCATGATGTAGACACGCAGCGCAGGATTGCGGCGCATCGCGGCGGACAGATCCAGCGCTACGTTCGGCACCTGGAGCGGCGCGTCGATGCCGGGCGCCTTGTGTCGCCAGTCCCACGCTGCGGCGATCGTCACGTTGTTCAGCGGCCGGTAGTGCAGGTGGGAGCGGTAGCCGAGGTCGGTCACCAGGTGCTGGTGGAAGCCGGACAGGTGCGCGCTGTTGACGCCGGCGGTGGCGGCGTCGTCGGTCGCCGGGTCGAACGCCCCGGTCCCGATCACGTACTGATGATCAGCGCAGAATCTGGTATCAAAACGGCCTATCAGCTTCCCTTCCTGACCCAGCAACTCCCGGCGGAAGTCCTCCATATCGATCCGCAGCTTCTTGCGGCGCAGCGCCGTGATATCCAGGCCGGTCAAGTCCGCCAGGCGGGTGGCGACCGCGTGCTCGGTCGCGGCCGGCAGCCGGTCGCCCTGCTGCAACGCGGCGGCGTAGTCGCCGTGCGCGAACTCGCGGGCGCCGTCGAGGAACCCGGTGAGCGGCTGGCCGGCGGGCCTGGCCTTGCCGTGATACCAGGCGGCCGCGGCGTAGCTCGGCAGCAGGTTGATGTACCCCTGGTCCAGTCCGGGCTGGGTGGTCGCCCAGTTCAGCAGCGTGGACAGCATGATCACACCGTTGAAGTCGGCGCCCAGGTTCTGCAGCCGGTACACCAGCGCGGCCGCCCGCGACGTGCCATAGGACTCGCCGAACAGGTACCGTGGCGCCTGCCACGACCCGGTCATCGTCAGGTAGCCCAGGATGGCCCGCGCGAACACCTCCACGTCCTGGTCCACGCCCCACACCTCGTCCGGGCGGCCGTCGCCGGCCAGCCGGGAGAAGCCGGTGCCGACCGCGTCGAGGAACACCAGGTCGCTGACCGCCAGCAGCGTGTGCGGGTTGTCGCCGAAGGCGTACGGTGCCGGAGGAGTGGCGTGCGGGGTCAGCGTCGGGGCGCGCCGCGGCCCGAACCCGCCGACGTTCAGCCACAAGCTCGCCGAGCCGGGGCCGCCGTTGAAGGCGAACGTGACCGGCCGCGTCGCGCCGGACTCCGCCCGGTAGGCGAGATAGAACACGTCCGCCAGCGGGCTGCCGTCGTCCCTGCCGACCCGCACGGTGCCGGCCTGGGCCTGGTAGTCGAGCTGGCCGCCGGGCAGGTCGATGGCGTGCCGGGTGGTCACGCACGGCTCGGTCATGGCCTCGCCCATGTGATCGTCGGTCACGCGTGCCTCCGCTCGGTCGGCAGGTGTGCCCCGGGCGTGATCGGCGCGGGGCGGGGGGATGCCCTCGTGGATCAGATGCCACGGGGAGGGGAACTCACCGACCGGCACCTCCACCAGCACGGGCTCGCTGGCCGCCACCGC
>DAIOWL010001519.1:0-1517 GCA_036758545.1 Streptosporangiaceae bacterium
GATCCAGCAGCTCGTCATCGCCCGGGAGATGCTGCGGTAGTCCTGTGCGCGGGCGTGGTTGGGCTGGCGGGCGGGGCCGGCGGAACGCACTGGAACCGGGATTCCATGGCGTTAGAACGCACTGGATCCGGGGGTTCATGGCGTTCCAGCTGGTCCGGCGCATTTCTCATGCGTCACGGCAGTGTGCAGTGGCACCACGGGCGCTCCTTATCCGGCGAGGAGGACGCCGAGGAAGAGGGCGGCCAGGGCGCTGAGCCCGGTGAGCGCGCCCATGACCGCGCGGCCCCGCGGGGTCCGGGAGCGGATGTGCAGGGCGGCGGTGACGCCGGAGATCAGCACGACCACGAGCTTGACGATCAGCGTGGTGCGGTAGCTCGCGTTGTGGCTGACCTGCGTGGGGGTGGCGACGATGTTCCAGATCCCGGTGGCGACCAGCACCGCGAAGGCGGCCCAGGCGACCTGATTGAAGCGGCGGGCGGCCTCGGTGACGACGCCCGCCCGGCGCAGGACCGGGACGAGCGCGGCCAGCACCAGCTGGCCGCCGACCCAGATGGTGGCGGCCAGGACGTGCAGGAAGAGGCGGATGGTGTCCCAGCTGACGGCGAGCATCCCGCTATCTTCCCGCTGCCGTTCGCTCTGCGGCGGCCCGGGGGCCGGGAGATATTACGGCTCCGGAAACGGTCGCGGCGATAGCGTCGCCTCGGTGGTGACAGGTCGTAATATCAACGCATTGCGATGATTGGAATACGTAATGTGCGGGCGGGCTGATGGCATTAGATCGGCCTGACGACGACTTCGACGACTTCGACCGGCCCGAGCGACAGGTGCCGGGCGGTGATGTTCCCGCGAGGCGGCCGGAGCCGCCCGAGTCGCGGAGCCGCGAGGAGTACTACGAGGCGCTCCGGGTCGCTTCTGCTGGTGAGACGGCTGATGATGGCCGTGAGGCGGTCGATGCGGAACGTTCGGGGTGGGATTCGGTTGATGCCGAGGACCGGCCGAAGACCGAGGACATCCACGTCACGCCCGAGCGGACCACCCACATACTCGACGGCGAGCCGGGCGGTAGCGGAGGGCATCGCCATGGCACGGGCATTCCCGGCAAGACCGAGTTCCCGGCGAGCTGGGACGACAAGAAGATCATTGACACCGTGGTCGACGTCGCGCGGCGACCTGACCTGCCGCCCAAGCATCAAGAATCGAATGACCGCTGGGTGGTGCGCGGGACACGAGACGATGTAGAGGTCGTGGCGGTAGTAGCGCGCGATGGGCAAATCTGGACCAGCTGGCCGACCCCGGATAGCCCTGGCGTGGTAAAGAACCCGAAGGAACCGTGATGGATAAGTATGAGATTGCACGGCGGGCGTCGGATCTGCCGCGCAGGTTCGCAGATCGCATTCCGCGGGACACTCTCGAGATCATCGAGCTGATGGACGGCGGTGGCGAATATGGCGAGCTGACGATCGAGCTGGCTGCGGCGCTGGCTGCGCATCAAACGCCGGTTACTCCCGGGGAGAGGG
>DAIOWL010001520.1:0-1516 GCA_036758545.1 Streptosporangiaceae bacterium
ACCGCGGACTCAGCCGGTCCAGGGCGGCTTCGCGGCGGCGATCGACACCGAACCCGTGGTGGCGGACGGCAGGACCTGCTTGTAGTTGCCCTTCTGCCACTGGAAGATGAAGGCCGCCGCGGCCCCGTTCTCGCCCAGCGCGTCGAACTTCACCGGACCCTGCACGCTGGTCAGCGGCACGCCGCTGTGTAGGTAGGCGATGATCTTGGCGTTGTCGGTGCCCCTGGTGGCGGCGACCGCCTGGGCCATCACCTGACCCACCGAGTAGGCCTCGGCCACGTCGGCGTTGACGCCGGACGCGGTGCCGCCGTACTGGGCCACGTACTCCTTGACCATCTGCCGGCTCGCCGGGTTGGCGTACCCCGGGTACCAGCCGTTCGGGACCATCATCCCGTCGGCGTTGCCGGTGCCGACCGCGGAGGTGAACGCGTCGCCCTGGTCAGGCCCGGCCGCCGCGATAAACATCCTGGGCGTGTAGTGCTGCTGCTCGAACGCCCGCATGAAGGTGCCGACGGTCGGCACGTCCGTGGACCCGAGCACCACGAGCTGGGCGCCGCGCGCGGCCACCTGGTCGGCCGGGCCCTTATAGTCCGCGACCTCTTCGGGAAAGGTATTCGAGTACACCGTCTGGACGCCGAGCTTCTGCAGCTCGGTCTTGGCGAGCAGGACCGGCGGATCGGCGAAGGGATCCTGGGCCATCGGGTAGGCCGCAGTCTTCGGCCGTTCGCTGGCTGGCAGCGAGGCGATCCAGTTCACGAACGGGAGCATCTCGTCCGCGATCGGCAGGCTCACGTCGAACACGTTGTGGTCAGCCTGGTTGGACGGGGTGTCGAAGACCGACGGCGCGCCGCCCGCCCCTTCCACCAGTGCCATGCGGAACCGCGCCGCCACCGACGAAGCCGGGCTGGTGAGCAGCGAAGAGAACGGCCCGAAAGCCAGCTGCACGTGGTCCTGGCCGAACAGCGTCTGGTAGTTCGTGACCACCTGGTTCGGCGAGCTTCCGTCGTTGAGGATGGTCAGCTTGACCTGGCGGCCGAGAATACCGCCGCGGGCGTTCACGTCATTGACCCACAGCAGGTACCCCCGCTTGAACGCCTGACCGTCAGCGGAGAAGTCTCCGGTCAGCGACAGCGACGCGCCGATAGTGATCGGGCCCGTAGGCTGGCTCGTCGAGGCGGGAGTGCCACTTGAGGTGCTCGAGGTCGTGCACGCGGCCAGGGCACTCAATCCGAGCACGGTCACGGCGGTCATGGCGAATACGTTTCCCGAGAACCGAGGGTGACCAGGTCTCACGCCCAGTTCCTCCTTCCGATTCAGGCCTAGTCGGGCAGGAGCCGGCAGGGCGCATCCGTGTCCCCGCCTCCGCTGGTTATACCGGCCGGGGCGCGCTGCCCGCCGTCGAATACGGCGAATTCTCCGATTCCGGTAATTAAGGCCTCGGCCGCCGATCTTCATCTGGTCACCACACCGGCGGCATCCGCCGTCCACAGAACGCGGGTTGGCTTGGCGGCAGTGC
>DAIOWL010001521.1:0-1510 GCA_036758545.1 Streptosporangiaceae bacterium
CACCCAGCCGACCCGCCAGCCGATCATCCGCAGTTCCTTGGACGCCGACCCGACGCTGATCGTCCGGTCAGCCAGGCCGGGATGGGCGGCGGGATGGACGGGCGGCTGGCTGTCGAACCGGATCCGTTCCATCGCCGCGTCCCAGATGACCCAGGCGCGGTGCCGGCGGACCGGGCCGGCGATCGCATCGAGATGCTCGCTGCCCAGGACCGCGCCGGTGGGCATGACCGGGCTCATCAGCAGCACCGCGGCGGTGCGCGGCCCGATGGCCGCCGCGAGCTCGCCCGGGTCGGTAGCCCATCCGCCCGGGCCGGGGGTGCAGGACACGAACCGGGGCACACCGCCCGCGAGGCGGATCCGGTTGACCAGCCCGGCATAGACCGGGTCGCAGATCACCACCTCCTGGCCGGGTTCCACGGTGGCCAGCAGCACGTTCAGGATCCCGTTCAGTCCCCCGGCGACGCTGACGCACTGGGTACCGGGATCATAGCCGCGGCCGGCGGCAGCGGCCACGTGCGCGCAGGCGGCCTCACGCAGCGCCAGATGACCCTGGAACGGCAGGTAGCTGTTCGCGTCGTCGCGATCGACGGCGGCGTGCGTGGCCTCCAGTGCCACCTGCGGGGGCCGCAGGTCGGTGTCCAGGTTCTCCAGCCGCAAGAACCGCGGATCAGCCGCGGCGTCGGCGGCATCGCCGACCTTGTCCACCCCGATCCCGGGAATGTCACGCAGCCGGGAAACAGTCATCGCTCCCTCGCAAACCAGCTTGATCACCACACGCCACGGTGCGCCGATTATCCAGGTGCGCGCCGCCCCGCGCCACCGGAATCCACACCACTCAGCAGTGGCACCCTATGTGCGGTAACCACAGCCAGGTGATAGCACGTCGAGAACGTATGTCGATGCCGTGCATCAAGCTGCCGGGCCGATCGACTGCGGAAAGCCCGGGTCGCATCAGGTGGGATATGGCTGGCTGCGGCGCTAGACGGCCACAATGGGCAGAGAACCGCCAGGCAGGAGTACCTGATGAGGCTCAAGCCCTTGTATCGCGTCCGCTTCACCTATCCCGAGAGCTGGGCGGTCGGCCTGGACGGCGGCTGGCAGCAGATGTTCTTCCTTGCCGAGGGCCGTTGCGAAGGGACGGTAACCGGCCGGTTCCGCGGAGCCAACTTCCCCCGGAAAGAAGGCGCGGCTGGTCCCTTCCGGCCCGACTTCCGGGCTGTCATCGAGGCCGACGACGGGGCCGTGATCATGGTGGAGTGGCACGGCTACGGCCGTGCCTACCCCCCGGAACGCCGCCAGATCGTCGGGTCGGTGTTCCACCTGGCCGACCGCGAGCCGTACAGCCGGCTCAACGATGCGGTCTGCGTCTGCACCGGCGAGGTGCGCCCACCGGGCGATCCGGCTCAGGCCGGTCCTGATCTGGTCATGGATGTGGCCGAGCTGATCTGGGAGCCCATCGCCGGCTGACCCGCCTGCCAGGTCATCCTGCCCGCCGGAGCAGGCCGGCAGC
>DAIOWL010001522.1:0-1509 GCA_036758545.1 Streptosporangiaceae bacterium
CATCGAGGCGGGCCCGGAGGGCCTTGACCGGCGGTGCTCCCGGCGGCGTGGGCGCGGGGAACGGCGGGGTGGCGTACGCAGCTTGCCGGGCACCACTATAAGCCAACGTCGCGAAAACCGGAATTGGACATAAGGGCGCGCAGATCAGGGACTTCGGAACGTACCTGCCATCCGACGACCAGGCCGCTGGACAGATACAGAGTCGGCGTTATGTGCCCTTGCGATGCAGCAGGTCGCCTGATGTTAATCACGTTAAGTAATCAGAGGATCGGGGTTGCTGTCTGACCTGTCGCCTTGCATGTCACATAAATCTCGTTTATGGCCGGATGAAGCTGGAAGTTGATCTACCAGTAGTTTCATCGCTGCGCGTCGCTCCCCATAGCCTGATATCGCGGCTCGCGTGCTACCTACCGGATCATTATCTCTGTCAGGCGGCGGCTGCCGACGCAATCGGCAACGAATTCCTTGCCGTATCTTCCTCCCGGCCTCGAGCTCTGCACGGGCCGGCTACCGCTCAAAGGCCACATCCGTTAAACCTCAGCGAGTACCACCTGAGCTTCGAGTTCGGCTACGCCTGCATCTCCACCCACTAAACGGGCCTGGATCGCCCGCTTGACGCCATGGCCGCCGCCGGGGCATCCCCGGGCCGGGCCGGCGGCTCCCGGTGATTGTCGTAGATGGCGCTGCAAAGCCGATGTGTCCGGCAACCTGGCCGGGACCGTTTCGATACCTGACTGGCCCGGGGTTCGTTCCGCTCCTCGCCTGCGGTGCCCGCAGCGGCGGGAGAGTGAAATGGTGAATGTGACAGCGTAGACCCTTTATATGGGGTGCGCGCTGTCACATTCGCTTCGTTCAGCGGATGGCGGGTACCGGCGGGTGGGCTGGTTCGCCTGCGGGGTCCGGGGGTTCGATGGCCAGGTGCGGGAGGCGGCGGTCGAGCCAGCGGGGTAGCCACCAGTTGGCGTTGCCGAATAGGTGCATGACGGCCGGCACCAGGACCGTGCGCAGGATGAATGCGTCCAGCGCGACCGCGGCGGCCAGTCCGATGCCGAACTCGGCGACGTCCCGCGCGCCTAGGAACGAGAATGTCAGGAATACGCAGATCATGATCGTGGCCGCCGCGGTGATGACCCGGGCGGTCTCGACCTGCCCGGTCCGCACCGCGTCCGAGTTGCGGCGGCCGTGCACCCATTCTTCGTTCATCCGGCTGACCAGGAACACCTGGTAGTCCATGGACAGGCCGAACAAGATGGCCAGGGTCACCACGGGCAGGAACGCCTCGACCGGCCCGGCCTGGCCGAGGCCGAACGCGTCGGTTCCCCAGCCCCACTGGAAGAACGCGGTCAGCACCCCGAACGAGGCCGCCGCGGCGAGCAGGTTCATTACGGCTGCGGTCGCCGGGATGAGCAGGCTGCGGAACGCTACCACCAGCAGCAGGAAGCTCAGCCCGACGATGGTGAGGATGAACCAGGGCAGCTTGGCGTCGACGACGGTGGCGAAGTCCGCGAA
>DAIOWL010001523.1:0-1508 GCA_036758545.1 Streptosporangiaceae bacterium
CTTGGACCGGTCCCGGTAGCGGAACTGCGCCCGGCCGGGCGGGAGCTGGTCCCCGCCGGTCGGCAGCACGTGCACCCGGACGTGGTCCGGCAGCGACGACATCTCCTCGTGGAACCGGTGCCGCCGCGCGATCTCGAACGCGACCAGGCCCACCTCCCACGGCCGCCGCGGCACCGCCAGCGGGCTCTCGATCCGCCCGACCTGGAGCACGTACACGACCGACGCGCCCAGCGCCACCGCCCGCCCGACCGGGATCGAGTCGACCAGGCCACCGTCGAAGTAGTGCGCCCCGCCGATCTCCACCGGCGGCAGCAGCCCGGGCACGGCGCACGACGCCATCACCGCCGGGACCACCGGCCCGGACGAGAACCAGCGCGCGGTGGCGCCCTCGATGTTGGCCGCCACGCACTGGAACGGCAGCTCGAGATCGGAAAACGAGTTCCCGGGCAGCACGGACGCCAGCGTCTTCCGCAAAGGCTCGAGGGAGTGCAGGTGCGTTCCGGAGCGCACCAGCCGTGCCGCCCGGCTGAGCAGCTTCTCGCTGAACGCCATCCGCAGTTCCTCGCCCAGCCACATGCGCGCGAGCCGGCCGGCCGCCGCGGCCGGGTCGGCCGCTACGAGCACACCGTTCAGCGCCCCGATCGAGGTGCCCACCACCAGGTCGGGCCGGACACCAGCCTCGGCGAGCGCGCGCAGCATCCCGACCTCATGGGCGCCCAGCAGCCCTCCGCCGCCGAGGACGAAGGCCGTGGTCATAGGGGCAGGATAGCCAGCCGTTCGGCCCCTAAACGGCCTCAGCCACGCCGGATGGTCAGGCCGAGCGAGGCGAACTGCTCGAACGGCCGGTGGTAGCCGCGTTCGATGTGCTGGATGCCGCGCAGCACCGACGGCCGGTCGGCCACGGCCGCGGCCAGCACGGCGGAGAACCCGGCCCGCACGTCGGGCAGCGTGACGTCGGCGCCGCGCAGCTTGGACACGCCCCTGATCACGGCCGAATGCACCGCGTTCGTGTCGTGGAACCGGCACGCCTCGCCGCCCAGGCAGGCCGCGAACGTCTCGATCTCGCAGCCCATCTGCTGCAGCGCGGGCACGTAGACCAGCCGGTTCTCGAACACCGTCTCGTGCAGCACGGACATGCCCTCGGCCTGGGTGAACAGCACCATCAGCGGCTGCTGCCAGTCGGTCATGAAGCCCGGGTGGGTGTCGGTGTGCACCGCGGCCGGCCGCAGCCCGGACGGCGCCGACGCGGTGATCCACTCGTCGGTGATGTCGATCTGCGCGCCCATCTTGGCCAGCGTGGTGATCGCGGTGACCAGCCGGTCCTGCGGGCAGCCGTGCACCCGGACCTCGCCCCGGGTGATCAGCCCGGCCACCAGGTAGGAGAACGCCTCGAGCCGGTCGCCGGCCAGCCACCGGGACGCGCCACGCAGCCGGGGCACGCCCTCGATGACGATCCGCCGGTCCGGGCTGAGCTCGATGTGCGCGCCCATCCGCTGCAGGAACAGGGC
>DAIOWL010001524.1:0-1505 GCA_036758545.1 Streptosporangiaceae bacterium
CGGGCTGCCGAACCCGGGCCTGCTGCCGACCCGGCGCGAGCGTGACGAGCAGTACGCGATCGTCCGGCGGGCCATCGCCGCGGTGGAGCGGCGGGGCGGGACGGCGGACGGCCAGATCGCCGCCACCCGCAGCGCGGGCCGGACGATCGCGAAGGTGGCCCGGCGGCGCCAGGTCCGCTACGTGGTGATGGACGACCCCGCCCCGAGCAGGATGCGGCGCGTCACCGAGGGCGCCGTGACCGCCATCGTGCGCCGCAGGCTGGGTGACGGAGCAACGCTCGAACTGGTCGGACCAGGCGCGCGCATTTCCTAACATGACCCTAACGGGCCGACCCGTTAGATCCGGGTCGACGCGGGAAGAGAAGGGAAGGCGCCGTACCCGGCGTCCCGACTGTAAGGCCGCGTGAGGTTATGTTTAGCAGGATCGTGGTGGCGGTCCAGGCACCCGACCAGGGCGCCCTGGATCTCGTCCAGCAGCTTGCCACCGAGGGGGTGACCGAGGTCCAGGTCCTCCACCTGCGCGAGCGGGAGCTCTCCGGCCCGATCTGGTACGCCCGGGAAAGCGGCCGCGAGGCCGGCTACCTCATCGAGGCGGCGGTCTTCGAACTGCGCATGGCCGGCATCGCGGCGGCCGGGAATGTCCGGCCCGCGATCGTCGACCGGGTCGCCGAGGCAATACTGGCGGAGGCCGAGGCCTTCGGCGCCGACCTCATCGTCATGGGCAGCCCGCGCCGCGGGGAAGTGGCCACCCGCCTGCTCGGCGGCGTGACCCTCCGGGTCCTGCGCCGGTCGAGCTGCCCGGTGATCGTTGCCCCCCGCCACGGCCCCCACCGCCAGCCACTCACCAGCACCGCCGCCTCAGACCGCCGACCCTGACTTCACCCGAGGGTGAACGGGTCCGCGGGCCCCGTCGCTGAGCTCGACTATCGACTGCTCGCGTCGCTCCGCACCTTGAGCCCCAGGCGTCTCGCAGCACTCATGCTTCCCGCGCCGAGCCGACCCCCGGTCGCCCGGTAGCCCCGGCTTAACCACGGCAATGTGGCATCGTGGTGGTCCTGACCACGGCGATGTGACATAGCCGTGGTTGCGCGCGATAGCGCCCGGTTGCCGGTGAGACCCTGGAGGCCTGTGCGCCAGCTGGGAACCGCCTGACCCCGGGCTACCGGCGCAGTGATGCAACTGGGTCGGGTGAGTCCGGACCTCATCGCGGAGGGGCAGGCAGATGACAGCGCAGCACGACCCGGCGGCAGGGCACCGGCCCGTCGGGATGGTGGGCACCGGCAACATGGGCGGCCGGATGACCCGCCGGATGGTGGAGGCCGGGCACGCCGTGCTGGCCGTCGACGCCGAAGCCGCCCGGATCCCCGCCTGCGGCGCCACACAAGCGAACAGCCTGGCCGAGCTGGCCGAACGCTGCGACGTGATCATGCTCTCGCTACCGGACAGCCCAGTGATCGAGGCGGTGATCAGGAACCCGGGCGGCCTGCTCGAGCACGCCCGCGACG
>DAIOWL010001525.1:0-1503 GCA_036758545.1 Streptosporangiaceae bacterium
GTCAACTCCGGCCGGGTCAGGGACGCCCTGGAGCGGGCCGCCGACCAGGGCGCGGACCTGGCGGTGTTCCCCGAGGCGACCCAGGTCAGGTTCGGCTCGGACCTGCGCGCCGCGGCCGAGCCGCTGGACGGCCCGTTCTGCTCCGGGCTGGCCGCCGCGGCCAAGCAGACCGGGGTGGCGCTGGTGGCCGGGGTGTTCGAGCCCGCCCCGGGCGGCCGGGTGTACAACACCGCGGTGGCCTACGACGGGGCCGGCGAACTGGTCGCCGCCTACCGCAAGCTGCACCTGTTCGACGCGTTCGGCCACCGCGAGTCCGACGAGGTGGCGCCGGGCTCCGCGCCGGTCGCCTGCACGCTCGCCGGGGTCCGCGCCGGGCTGGCGATCTGCTACGACGTGCGGTTCGGCGAGCTGTCCCGGGCGCTCGCGGTGGCCGGGGCCGAGCTGCTCGTGCTGCCCGCCGCCTGGGCGGCCGGGCTGTTCAAGGAAGAGCACTGGGTCACCCTGGTGCGGGCCCGCGCCATCGAGAACACCATGTGGGTGGCGGCCGTCTGCCAGGTGCCCGACCCGGACGAACCGCCGACCAAGGCCGCGACCGGCGTCGGGCGCAGCATGCTGGTCGACCCGCTCGGCGTGGTCCGGGCCGACCTCGGGCCCGCGCCGGGCGTGACGGTCGCCGAGGTCGACACGGGCCTGATCGCGACCGTCCGGGCCAGCCTGCCCAGCCTGGCCAACCGCCGCGACGACGTGTTCGGCCCGCCTCCGCCGGTCAGCGGCGCATGACCGGCATCATCATGAGGGGTTGGCCCGCAAGCCGGACGCAGTGAAACCGGACTTCCAGTGCGTTAGAACGCACTGGATCCGGGGGTTCATTGCGTTCGACCGGTTCGCGATGGCGCGGGCGGCGGTTACCTAACTGGGGCTTGCCAGAAGACGGGTTGCTCGCCGGCGGGCGAGGCGGTGAAGCCGACGCCGGTCAGCGTGCTGCCGGCCACGGCGAGGCCGGTGATGGCCTGGACGCCCGGTCCGGTCAGGCCCTTGCCGGCAGGCTCGGCCGCCTGCCAGGCCGAGCCGTTGGCCGACGTCCACACCACCACGTTCTGGTGGCCCGGGGTGCTGCCGTAGCTGCCGGTGGCGGTGAAGGTGCCGCCGGCCGCGACCAGGGCGGTGACCGAGGTCAGGCCGGCCGGCACCGGGAGCGCCGATTCGGCCCAGCTGGCTCCGCCATTGGCCGAGCTAGCCGCGAACGGCACCGTCCGGCCCGTGGTGGTGAGGGCGGTGCCCACGGCGACCACGACGCGGCCGGCGCTCGCCACGTGCTCGAGCGTGGCGCGGGTGGAGCCGACCGGCATGGGCAGATCAACCTGGCGCCAGGTCCGGCCGCCGTCGGCCGAGGTCCAGGCCGACGGCTGGTCGCGGTGCGAGCCCACCGCCACGAAACCTGCTCTGCTGGCGGTGACCGCGTTCATCTGCCGGTTACCGGTCCCGTCGAGCGCGCCCGCGGTG
>DAIOWL010001526.1:0-1503 GCA_036758545.1 Streptosporangiaceae bacterium
CCCGGCCGCCCCCGCCCCCGCCCCGGCCGCTCCGGTCGCCCCGGCCGCGAGCCGGCGGTCCCGGCCTGGCCGGCGCCGGTTGTCAGAACATCAGTCATTGTTCGGTCCTCCGTAAAAGATCAGCCCACCGGGCGCAGTCCGGCGCCGGTGAGCAGGTAGGCAGGCTGGTCCAGGCTGGGGTCGGTGGCGAGCGAGGCCACCGCCTGGCCGGCCAGTTCCGGCGTGGGCGTCGCCCCGAGGGACGCGGCGTAGCTCCGCTCGTCCGCCCCGGCCCGGGCGGCGTAGGCGGCGACGGCCGCCGCCCCCAGCGCGGTGGCCGGGGTCAGCTGCGGCAGCACCGAGACGAACCGGATGTTCAGCCCGTCCCGTTCGGCCTCGGACGCCGCGTACGCCGTGAGGAAGCGGATGGCGGCCTTGGCCCCGGCGTAGCCGCCGGACAGCGGCGACCCGGCCAGCGCGGCCCCGCTGGACATCGTGATCACGGTGCTGCCGGGCGCCAGCGGGGCGAGCATCGCCTCGCGGACCCAGCCGAAGGCGTGCCGGACGTCCACGTCCCAGGTCCGGCCGAACGTCTCCCACGTATGCCGCTGGATCGGCCGCAGCAGCGGCGTGGCCCCGGCGTTCAGCACGAGCAGGTCCGGCCGGTACGCGTCGATGAGCTGCCCGGCCAGCGCCGGGTCGGCCGCGTCGCCGGTCACCGGGGTGAACGACTCGCCGAGCTCGGCCCGCACCTCGGCGAGCTGGCCGCCGTCGCGGGCGACGCCGGTCACCCGCGCCCCGGCCTTGGTGAGCGCGGCGGCGATGCCGCGGCCGAACCCCCGGCTGGCCCCGGTCACGATCGCGGTCGTGCCGCTGATCTCGTTTCTGGGCATGACAATCTCCCTGTATGTGTCGGTGTGCTTCGCCCGCGGGCGGCGGCTCCGGCGGCCGCCCGGTAAAGGCGTCTCGTATAGGTAGACCGGCGGCTCTCGCCCGAGTCGCCGGGTCACGGCGAGGTTTCCCGGGGCTGGCAGACTGTCGTACGTGAAGGCAGCCCGTTTCAGCCGGTTCGGGGGCCCGGAGGTCCTCGAGATCGTGGATCTGCCCGATCCGCATCCGGGTCCCGGCCAGGTCCGGATCGCGGTGCGCGCGGCCGGCGTGAACCCGAGCGACTGGAAGAAGCGCGAGGGCCTGATGGATCCCGAGCTCCCGCAGACCATGGGCCATGAGGCGGCGGGCGTCGTCGACGAGCTCGGCGAGGGCGTGGCGGACGTGGCGGTCGGCGATCGCGTGTTCGGCTTGTCCGCCGAGGGGGCGGCCCAGGCCGAGCTGGCGGTGCTGTCCTTCTACGCGCCGATCCCGCCGTCGCTCGATTTCGCGGGCGCGGCCGTGCTACCCGCCGCCATCGAGACAGCCACCCGCGCATTGGACCAGCTCGGCGTCGGTGCGGGCGCCGGGAGGGGCGGCACGCTGCTCATCAACGGCGCCTCCGGAAGCGTCGGCAGCGCCGCGGTTCAGCTCGCC